>JACMPN010000446.1 GCA_014377495.1 Candidatus Sericytochromatia bacterium | reverse complement strand
TCGCCGCATCCTTGCCGCCCAGTTCGACGGCACAGGAAACGAAGCGCTCGGCGCTGCGGACGGCGATTTCCCGACCTGCTCCCACGGAGCCGCTGAAGCAGACGTGGTTGACCTCAGCGGCCACCAGAGCCCGCCCCACCTCGGCGTCACCCTGGACGAGCGTGAACACACCTGCCGGCAGATCGGCAAAAAGGTCGGCGACGGCCTGTCCGCACAACGGGGTGTTTTCCGAGGGCTTGAACACGACGGCGTTTCCGGCGAGCAGGGCCGGCACCAGCACCCGCAGGGGCAGGGCGACGGGATAGTTCCACGGGGCGATGACGGCGACGACACCCTTCGCCTCGTAATGGATGGCCCCGGATTTGCCCGGATACTTCATCGGGTCGATGGCCACCGCTTCCGGGGCGATCAGCCTTGGCACGTGCTTGATGTAGTAGCTGAACAGGTCGGCGCTGGGGAGGATCTCACTGAAATAAGCCTCGGCCAACGGTTTGCCGTTTTCGTCGTGGAGGATGCCGACGATCTCTTCGGCTTTGTCCAGCAGCCGCTGCCGGGCCTTTTTCAGCAAGCCGGCCCGCTCGGCATAGGGGCGGGCGGCCCAAAGGGCCTGGGCGGTCCGGGCGGTTTGGACGAAACCGGCAATGGCGTCAGGGGCGGTCGTGGCCACCTCACCATTGCCGGCTCCGGTCCAGGGGTTGCGGCTGAGCAGGGACGTGGCCCCGACGGTCATGGTCACCGGTCTCTCCTTTGGTCGTGCTGGGCTCGGTCAGGGACTGTCCGACCGATCGTCAGTTCCGGGCGGCAAATGAGGCGGGTGAGGCGGCTGCAGCGGTGTCACCCGCCGTAGGCGTCATCACACCGAACAGGAGGATCTGCTCCATCTGGCCGATCAGGTCGTCTTCGCTAACGCCGATCTGGTCGGCCAAACTCTTATCAAGCATCGCCTCTTCCAGGAAGTAGTGCAGGTAGATGTCCAGGATGACCCGGGTGACGATCGCCGGGTGCAGTGAGCGCATCCGCCCCGAGGCCATCTGGGTCTGCAGCGCCCCCTGGGTCACCTGGGCGATCGTGTGACGGAGGGTGTCGATCGTAAAGCGCATGTGCCGACCCTGGAATTCCAGGATGTCGACATAGGACAGTTTGAAAAAGGGTTTGTTCGCCCGGATAGCCTTGGCGATGAAGCGGCCCACTTCGGCGAGGTTGTGCGGGAACGCGGCATCGGTCAGCAGGCAGAGCAATCCGGAAAAATCAAAGGCCTGGGAAGCGGTTTCCAACAGCGAGAGGTAAATCGCCTCCTTGCTGTCGAAGTGGTGGTAGATGCCGCCCATCGAGACGTGGGCGTCACGACCGATGTCCCGCAAGGTCGTCCCGTGATACCCCTGCTTGAAGAACAGGCCTTGGGCGGCGGCCAGGATCTTCTGCCGATTTTCCAAATTTGCCATCTGACCGAACGCTCGCTTTCTCAGGCGAATTGTAGCGGAAAACGGCCCACCGTCAAGCGTCTGGCATCCCGACCGAACGCCTGTTCGCTTTTGCCTGGCAGTGGGGTACACTGGCCGCCGAAGGGGGGTGATTGAAACAGTACCAACAGATATCCCCGTCTGCTTTTTAGTGGGGCTCTTGCTGGTCAGCTTTGCGGGTCGTCAGATTCGTGCGACGAATCCGGGCATTTTGTCCCGATACGTTTTGGCTGCCACCGGCTGGTGCATCTGGTTCGGCATGACGGTTAGCTACTTTTACATGACTTATCCCGGTTGGATGTGGTCATACATCATCGATGAAGGCAAGCTTTCGCTGCCGCTCAGTTTCGGCCTGTTCTGGCTGACGTTGGCGGTGGCGGGTTTCTCCGGGGCGGTTGTCGCCCAAGAGCTCATCAAGGCCCGTAAAACGGCGTTGCTGAGCGCAATCGTGGTCTATGCGGTGGCGGTTTTCGCCGCTGTGATGGGCTTTTTGTCGACGGAGTATGCCCATGTGGGCACGTACGCCCAATTCCACGCCGGGCAGGCGCTTCCAATGCAGGGTCACCCCATCCAGGGGCCGATGACCATCGCCGGGATCTGCGAGGCCATACCGGCCCTCGCCCTCGTGGCGTGGTACATGACCAGTGGCCGCAAGGCCAAGGGTCAACCTGCCGGGGCCTAAAAAGAAACGCATCTGTCGGCCCACAGCCGGCCCGGTTCATCCGGGCCGGCTGTGGCGCGTTGGGAATCTGGCCAACGGTGGTGCCTCGAATTGTCTGCGCTGACTGCGGCGCGCCTGCCTCCGGGTGTGCTAGAACGCTCGAGATGGCTCTATCCAGCGGGGGGACCACGATGGCGGAGTATGATCTGCTGGTGATCGGCGGCGGCCCGGGCGGTCTGGGGGCGGCGACCGAGGCTGCCGGCCTCGGGGCGCGCGTCGCCGTCGTGGAGCCTGGCGCTCTCGGCGGGGCGTGCCTGAACTGGGGCTGTATTCCGAGCAAGGCGCTGATCCACGCCGCCAAGGTCGCCCACACGATCCGCACGGCCGGCCACGTCGGGATCGAGATCGGGACCCCCCGGCCGGAATGGCCGGCCATCGTCGCCCGGATCCGCCGGGTCGTCGCCGATCTCCAGCACGACAACGACGAATTGGCCCAAAAGGGGATCACCCGACTGACCGGACGGGCCCGCTTTGCCAGCCCCACACAGATTGCGATCAAGGGCCCCGACGGCGAGGCGACCCTGCAGCCCAAGGCGGTGATCATCGCCACCGGGGCCCGGCCCATCGTGCCCCGGATCTCCGGACTCGCCGCCTGTCAGCCCCTCCAAGCCTGGCAACTGTTGGAGCTGGATCGGGCGCCCGCCCGGTTGGCCATCATCGGCGGCGGCCCGGAAGGGGTCGAATTCGCCCAAGCCTGTCAGCGTCTCGGGATGACGGTGACCCTGATCGAGCAGGCGAGCCGGCTCTGCAGCCAGGAGGAGCCCGAGTTCAGCCTGGAGTTGGCCGAACGCCTGATGGACGAGGGCGTGGACGTGCGGCTCGGCTCGAGTGTGCACCGGGCCGAAATGACGGCCACGGGCAAGCACCTCTATCTGGAGG
>JACMPN010000445.1 GCA_014377495.1 Candidatus Sericytochromatia bacterium | reverse complement strand
TCGTCAGCCTCACTACTTAAACTAAAACAACACGCTTTTAATCAAGCGGCCGAAATGTGCCCCCTGAGGGTGATTGAACATTTTCACCCGAACCCCGGCAGGCTCGGGATAACGGCAGAACCGGATTGGTGACACCCGTCACAACCCCCGCCACCATGCCCATACCGCAGTCGGAATGTCCCTTGAGCGCAAACTTGCGGCTCAGCTGAGTTACATCGCCGGCAATTTGGCAACACCATTCGGATCGCCGCAATAAAAGGGAATTTATGTCATCGTCCACGGGACAATGCGGCACAAAAACTAGCCATCGGAGCGTAACATCGCCCAGTTGACTTCCGCAACGATTGCGCTGGCAGACAAACAGCTGACACCCGCGCCATGGGCGGCAGTCAGCCAGGACGAGTCCGCCGAGGCGCCGTCATAGATCAGACCGGTAGCCCCATATAATAGGGCGCTACGGTCTGCGAGTGTCTGGTTCGCCGACCATACTTCGATATCCGGCACCGAGGGCCAGTCGCCTTGCGCCGCCACTGCTGTTGCAATCTGATGCAGAGCCGTTTTACCGTCCATCTCGCCGCTGAGCACACGCAACCGGAGACGGTCAGGCCGCACTGTCATCGGCCTGACGACCATCGTTACCCATCGATTCAATTCAGACCATGCAGGCAGGACAAGCAGATAGGCCGGTGCAGGTGGCGCCAACGGCACTGGGTTGCCGGCATCGCGCAGGCGTAACGCTGAGGGTGGTGCGATGCCGGCCACCAGACCCATTGCAGGGAACCACTCGGATTCCGACCCGAGGAAGCCCGGGATCTCAAGTCCGGCACGGAAGCCCCATAGGTAGAGAAACCGACGTGCCAACTCGGCTGAGTTGACCGAAGTAGACAGGCCTGGCGAGCAGCGATTGACCAACGTCGCCCCCATGTCGGCCTGCCATTGACGGTCAAACCCGGCAAGGCGGGCATCGAGGCGGGCTGCCTCGGCGACGGACAACGGGCAGTCTCGCCATTGGGACCAAGCCGTTCCAATGCGATCAGCCCCACCATCGTCGACAGCGCTCTCTGCGTCTGGTCTCTCCGTTTCGGCAAACACCCGCTGATAGGCGGCCAGGGACAATAGACGAGGACCCTCGCCAAACATGCCGGCACCCGACGTCTCAGTCGCCAACGTGACAGACAGGTGCTGAAAATCGGTATCACAGGCGACGATGCGGTCGCGCAGCGCGGCCGCATCGGCAGCGGCGATCGTTTCACCAGCCTCCAAGAGCAACACCCAATCAGCCTGAGTGCGGTCAAAGGCAGCGGTCACGACGGACCAAACGCTTTCACCGATGGGCAGCGACACGCCCGCAGCGGCGAAGGCAGCCAGCGATACGGACATGTCTGCCGCGACGGGACCAATGGCCAGCACGTCGTCCATCCAGGGGTCGAGCGACTCCACCGTCGCCTGCAGGTCCTCCGCTGAGCCAAAGGCCAGCACGACTGCCAGGACCCGCGGCACCGGGACGGGACGAGTGACCCCATACGGCGGTGCGGGATCGATGCCCGCCGTCCCCAAATCACCACCCAACCGCGCCAATTTCAACCAGGGCGAGGCGGGACCGGCATGACCCGCCTCATCGGCGGCATCCAACAAACGGATGGCAAGGTCATGACGCTGAAGCGACTGCAACCAGGCGAACCAGGCGGGCAGGTGGGCTGGGAACTCCTCCCACGTCACGACTTGGCAGAGCCAATCCGTGGACTCTTCGATCTGGCCCTGTGTGACTGCGACATCGGCCAGAGCCAAAGCCAGTCGCCAACCAACCGTCGGATACAGGACACCGTCGGCCAGACCCGCCTGCACCAGGGCCAGGCCCTGTTGCCACGCAAGCACCGCCGCTGCGTCGTCGCCCCCCGCGGCGCCCACGAGGCCCCGCTCCAACCAATACTCCGGCTGTGCGGCTGCCGGTTCGGCTAACCAGTCGACGAGCACCCGAGCCGCTGCCGTACGGCCAAGCGTGCGTTCTGTGCCCACCATCTGAATGAGGGTTTCCACATCGCACTCGGCTTTGCCGCGTCGCACCGCGTGGAGCACCAGGCGATTGTGCCTCGCAGCACCGGTATGTTGGCCCGACAAACGATAGTGAGCCGCCAATTGGGCATGGCGCCACCCATCGCCCGGCCGGTCGGCCAATGCCGCCCGGATCAGGCGCAGATTGCGCACGGTTTTGTGTCGCGCCGCCATCACCGTCGGGCGGAAGCCGGAATGGTCAAACACGATCGCCGGCTCATCGAGTTCCAATCGCCCGATCAGGCCTTCCGTGCGATGGACGAGTTGTTCATGGACATGACCCGACCAGCGCAAATCCGGATGACGGGCATGCAGGCGCGCCGACACCTGAGTCATGACGGCTGCCGGACCATCTCCCACGCGGCTGCGAATGGTGACCAACACTACCGTCGGACCCACAGGCTCACCGGCAACGATGTTCCGCACCTGATCGTGACCCGCCGCCACTTCCTCGTCGGCGTCGAGAGTCAAAACCCAAGTCCCGGAGGCGTGTCGCAGAGCCTCGTTACGGGCAGCGGCAAAATCGTCGCACCAGGGAAACCGGAAAACCCGGGCCCCGAGACCGACCGCCAGTTCAGCCGTACCATCGCTCGAACCGGTATCGACAACGATGATTTCATCCGCCAGACCCTGCAAACTCGCCAAGCATTGTGGCAATGAGCCAGCCTCATCCTTGACGATCAGGCAGACACTCAGCCTTGGCTGTCCCAAAACTGAAGTCTCGGATGTTTTGGCCGACCGATCAATTGGCGAAAGTGCGGCGTCCAAAAGCTTGGCGACCGAGCCTGCAACCGGTGCCTGTGTCGGCACCTCGAACGGAACACCCTCAGCGATTGGCTCCGTCGCTGTTTCCCCGACAAAGGGTTGCAGCGCCATCACGAGTTGATCGGCCCAACGAGTCCAGGACCAACCATCCAGCTCAGCCTGCCTCGTTACATATCCCTGCTCGGCCAAACGACCCAGGCGCATCCCCAGCGCCGTAATGTCCGGTACACCATCACGGACGCCATAGGCACCGATGCCGGAAACCATCAGCAGATCATCGGCCGGATCATCGCGTGGCACCAGGACGGGGACACCCGCCGACCGCATTTCGATGGCCAGGGAATTGCTACCCACACAGCCCGGCAGCAATACAGCAGCCGCCGCTTCCCGCCAAAAGCAGCCCCGCGCAGCGATGTCCCGTGGAATCGTCAGACAATCCGTGGCGACCCGGTCGTCCTGGCAAGCAAATTGCCAACGGCCGCCCAGTCGCTCGGGGATCTCGCTTGGGACAGCCACGCCCGGCGGGACGATCACGAGGATCGCGGCCTCGGGCCCTGGCTCGGCCCGGGGCTCATGCAGGTATGCCCCCAACGGCACCCGCTTCGTGCCACTGCCAACCTGGCGTTGATGCCAGCGGCTACAAGCGATGATCGGCCGATCATCATCTGGCACGACCGTATCCATGGGGTAGTGGATGATCGGCACGTCGACAGTGGGCAAGGGCATCCCCGGATCGGTGACGACGATCAGGTCCGGAGAGTCGGCGGTCAACACGACGTCGGCGTGTGCGGCCAAAGCCGCAAATCCGGCCCGATGCAGGCCGCCGAGCGCCGTCGTGTCCTCGGGCCCCAACCAGAACAAGCGCATGGGCTTCCTACTCAACATGATTAATCAATGGATCGGCGGCAGTGTAACACGGGCCAAATGACGCAACTCCTGTCATGCAGCCAGCATTGCCAGATTCCGGGACCAATCCATCGGCGTGCCGACGGGTCGGCGCGATGAGAGCGCCTCGGGCCGGCCGACTCCGCTCCCGTTTAAGGCGGCATCAACGGCAAGAGACGCTCTGGCGTCAGCGAACTAACGAATGAGGTTGAGCACGGCGTCCGTGTTGGTTTGTGTAATCTGGAGCACCTTGGTCAGCGCCGAAAAGAGTTTCTGGGCGAGACTCAACTCAGGGACAGACTGGGTCATGGAGGCATTGGATGCTTCCAACGACTTGTTGAGGATCGTTGCATCCGCCGTCGTGCCCACTGACATGCTGATGCTCGTATTACCGGTCGGATAGCTGAAATCGAATACGGTGGACCCAAATTGGCTGTATTGAAGGCTCTGCGCCCCGAGCGTGACCTTGACAATCGCCTGCGTACCGGCAGCCGGTGCTGACGTGTATGCAGCCCCGGTAGCGGCGAGGGAGCCAAACGTATTGGCGACAAAATCCGTCAGGCGAACCGCATTGGCCCCAGTTGCGCCAGCCACGGCCGTCTGGTCGATGTTGTTGTAGACCAACCGCATGTTGGCTGCCGTTAACGTCGGCGGATTCGCAGTGGCAATGGTAGCCGACACAAGATAATAACCGCTTGAATTAACAAGAAAGCCGTTCTGATTGGTGCGGAACTCCCCGTCCCGCGTGAGATATACCTTGGACGTGGCAGCTGCCAGTGTGACGCTGCCCGTGGACGCCGAAGCTGCGGAAGTAGGATCGACCACCACGAAGAAACCAGACCCCTGCACGGCCAGATGGGTGTTTTCGGTGCTGGCCGTGATCGCGCCCTGACTGAAATCGATCACCGTATTGGACGTCATCAGGCCCGTCTCGGGGATCTGCAATGGGAGCGAGGTCGCATTGCCAGCCCGACCGATGTTGACGTTGGAACCACCGAACTTTAGCCGGCTGGATTTGAACGCCGTGCGCACGCCGCCGTTGATGTTCGAGTTGATAACATCAATCCAGGCATCAACAGCCTTCAGCGACTGGATGGTTGAGGTCTCAGAACCCATGTTTGTTTCCTCGATCGGTGCTCTGCGCAACCATGCCTATGGCGCCACATAACTAACTGTAATGCCAACCGCTCGGCAAGTGAACCGGTTTAACGCGATCCTAATGGACTTTCAACGACCGGACACGGCCTTTAACGTGAACCCCATTCTCAACATGTAACCCGGTTAACCGCCGAAGGAGATGGCCACCGTACCGATCGACTGGATCTTCACCTTGGGCGCCACCTCGTTGTAGGAAAGCACGGTCAAATTCGGGAAATTGCGGTCCGTCAGTTTCTTCACATGCGGGCGGATTGCCGGGGCACAGAGGACGACGGGGTTGTGCCCGGCCGACGTGGCGTTCTGCACCTCGTTGGCCAGTTTCGCCAGGATCTGCTGACTGATGTGCGGGTTGAGGTTGAGCTGGGCCCCTTGAGCCGTCTGCATGATCGACTCCTGGATCGCCTGCTCGACCTTGGGATCGAGCGTGATCACGGCGATGACACCCTGCTCCGTGATCAGGTTGTGGCAGATCTGTCGGGCCAGGGACTGCCGGGTGAGTTCGGACAGCACGTCGGAATCCTTGGTTAGCTTGGCAAAGTCGGCCAGCTTTTCCATGATGCTCGCCAAATCCCGGATGCTGACTCGCTCGCGAATCAGGTTCTGCAGGACTTTCTGCACGTCGCCCAGACTGAGGGCGTCGGGGATGAGTTCCTTGACGACGACCGGGTGCTTTTCTTTCACCTTGTTGATCATCACCTGGACTTCTTGCCGGCTGAGGATCTCATGGGCGAAGTTCTTGACGACCTCGGCCAAG
This sequence comes from Candidatus Sericytochromatia bacterium, assembly GCA_014377495.1. Classification (GTDB taxonomy): domain Bacteria; phylum Cyanobacteriota; class Sericytochromatia; order JACMPN01; family JACMPN01; genus JACMPN01. The sequence goes on along the minus strand of JACMPN010000445.1, from coordinate 11,099 downwards.
TGGGTGATCAGCACGTTCGTCGGATCTGTGACCATGTAGCCGAGTTGGGTGGCGCGCTGCGCTTCGTAGCCGGCCACCCAGACGGCGGGCGTACCGAAGGCCGGATCCTTGGTCGGGAAGCCGACGAGTTCCTGGGTGATGTCCGTGTCGGGCTGCTGAATGGCCAGCATGTAACCCATGAGAATTTCGCCGCGAGCGACTTCGATGCCCTTGACCTTGATGACGTATTCGTTCGGCCGCAGGTTGAGGTTGTCCTTGAACTGGACGCCCGGCATGACGAAGCCGAGTTCCATGGCGATCTGGACCCGCATGGGCACGATCCGGTCCAGCAGGTCACCGCCCTGGGCAGGATCGACGAGCGGGATCAGGTCGAGACCCATCTCGAGGGCGAGGGGGTGGACTTCCATGACCTGCAGGACGTTTTCGGGCTTCTTGGCGTCCTGCTCGGCGATCGTCTCGTCTTCTTCGTCGACGACACTCTGCTTTTTGACGGACTTGCGATACGAGATGAAGCTGACGAAGGTCAGCAGGGCCGAAGCCATCACAAAAAACGGGGCTGGAAAACCGGGCACGAAGGCCATCAGCAACATGACGACGGCCGAAATGCTCAGCGCACGGAAGCTGCTGAACAACTGGTTCCGCAAGTCGGATGCCAGATTGAAGTCGGAAACGGCACGGGTGGTGATCAGACCAGCGGCCACCGAGATGACGAGGGACGGGATCATCGAGACCAGTCCGTCACCGACCGAGAGCATCGTGTAACGGGCGGCGGCATCCGCCAGCTCCATCTCATGCATGAACACGCCGATGAGCAGGCCGCCGACGATGTTGACGATGATGATGATGATACCGGCGATGGCATCACCCCGGACGAACTTGTTGGCGCCGTCCATCGTGCCGAAGAAGTTGGCCGTCCGCTCCAGGTCTTTCCGACGCTTTTTGGCCCCTTCTGCATCGATCAGGCCGGCATTGAAGTCGGCGTCGATCGACATCTGCTTACCGGGCATGGCGTCCAGGGTGAAACGGGCGGCGACTTCCGCAACGCGCTTGGAGCCTTCCGTGATGACGACAAATTGGATGATCGTCAGAATGATAAAGATGATCAGACCGACGACGTAGTTGCCGCCGATAACGAACTTGGCGAAAGCCTCAATGACGTGCCCGGCCTCGTGATAGAGCAAAATCGAGCGGCTGGTGGCCACGTTTAGGGCCAGTCGGAACAGGGTCGTGATCAGCAGCAGGGAGGGGAAACTGGCGAACTCCAATGGCTCGATGACATAGAGCGAAACGAGTAGGACGACAATGCCGACACACAGGTTAGCGATCAGCAGCAAGTCCAGGATCGCCGACGGCAGCGGCAGGATGAGGATGACGACAACGCTGAGGACAATCGCCGCCAGAAAGAGATCAGTGATGATCCCTGATTTTTGTTCCGGTGCGGCAGGGTTCATTGCCACAGCGGTCGGCCTCCAAAACGCGCTTCAAGGGGCACGGCCACTGGCCATGCCCCTGGGATCACACTGGTCAATTCCCGCTGCACCGAGCTTCCACTCCGCCTTGTGTTCGTCTGGTAGGTCGTGGGGCCCGCCGTGGACCAGGCCATCCGCTGAGCGCCCCTTACGCCAGGACATATCCTGACCGCTCGGGACGCTGGCGTCGGTAAGTTAAGTCACACCGGAGGACAGGCCGGCCAGACGCTTCTTGAGCGATTGGCTGACCATCTTCTGCGTCATCGGCGGCAGGATCGGATTTTGCTCCAAGCGATGCTGGACCTCACGCTGGATCTCCGGGCTCAACAGATCGATGACCCGCTGGGCCTGGCTTTCGCTAAGCTGGGCCAGCACGGCAACCAGGGTCGGCAGCCGTTCGCTCGAAAGCAATTGGGCGACCGTCTCGGCCCCCACGTTGTGCAGGAAGGCGAACGGGTTGTCGGCCACGGTCGGGGCCATCGGCGCCACCGCAGCCCGGGAGATCTCCACCCGGTCCTGCGGCATCTCGGCCTGCATGCCCCCGGGCCCGATGCCAGGCACTGCACCGGGGATCGGCGCCGCGCCGGCCGGGATGGCCGCCAGGCCGCCCATGCCGGGCCCCCCAGCCGCTGCCAGACCGCCGAACTGATCGGTACCCGCCGGCGGTGGCTTCTTCCGGCCGGCGATGGCGTAGGCGATACCGCCGCCAACCACCGCACCGGCAAAGCCGATCAGGATCGCCCAGACGACCGGGTTGCGCTCGCGTGCCGCCTTTTCCATCTCTTCCCGCAGCTTGTCGACGACGCTGGTGTCAAAGTTGACCAGTTCGACCGTCACGTTGTCTTTGCGGTTCGGGTCCTCGCCCACAGCCGCCTTGACGATCTTGGACAGCTGATCCTGCGTGATGTTCTGCGTGTCTTGGTTCACCTGGATCAGGGCCGCCACCGTCATCCGTTGCGGCTTGCCGTAACCCGAATTGGTCAGGGTTTCCTCGTTGTCGAAGTTGTAGGTTTCCTGGGTGTTGGTCGTGCCGGCATAGCTGGTGGAGTCGCTGGCATCCGCCATCATCGTGCCCTGATAATTCGCCGTGATCGGGTTGTTGCTCGTCGCACCCGGTGCGCCGCCGCCCATCATCTTGCTGGTCGCCCCACCGGTCTTGTTGACCTGGACCATCTCCCGCTTGGCCAACGGCACCGGGCCGGTCTGACCTTCGATGGTCACCGGCTTCATCCGCCGCTGCCGCACCTGCGTCCGGTCCCAGTTCATGTCCAACGAGACGCGGACCTTGGCTTTGCCGGGTCCGACGACCTTTTCGAGAAGGGCCGTCGTCCGGGTCTCCATGTCTTTTTCCATATCGTGCTGGATGTCCATCCGCCGGGACACTTCTTTGTTGAGGCCCCGATCCCCGTTCTTGTCCTGGCTGCCCTGACCGGCGGCGAGCATGTTGCCCGCCTGGTCGACGACCGTGACATTGTCGGGCTTCAGGCCCTGCACAGAGCTGGCGATCAGGTGCGTCATCGCCTCGACATTTTCGGGACGGAAGCCGCCGCCGGGGGAAAAGCTGACCATCACGGCCGCCGTCGGCGGCTGCTGCTGTTCGGCGAACAGGGCCTGCTCAGGCATGACGACGGTGACCCGGGCATCCTGGACGCCGTCCATCTTGCGGATCAGGCGGCTCAACTCACCGTTGACGGCCCGTTGCAGGCTGACGCGCTTTTCGAAGTCCGTGCTGATGAAACTGCCTTTGTCGAAGATCTCGTAGCCGACAACGCCGTCTTTCGGCAGGCCTTTCATTGCCAGAGCGATCCGGGCCTCGTCGACCTTGGTGCGCTCGATGGCGATGGCCGAGCCTTCCTGGATGACCTTGTAGTCGATGTTCAGCTCTTTGAGGCGGTCGACCGTCTCGCCGACGTCCTTGGAGGAGAGCTTGCTGTAGACGGTGACGTACTTGTCCTCACCGCCCCGGCTGGCCATGACCGCCAGAGCGACGACGAGGGCAATGATGCCGATCGCCGCGACAACGACGAGGATCCGGCGATTGGGTGGCAAAGAGCCCCAAAAGCCAAGTCCTGCGCCGCCGCCTTCTTCTTGATCATCGACTGCCATGTGCTCTCCTTAGGCCTGCTCGCTACTGGAACCCAAGTCCCATCCCGGAGACCCTGACGACCGGTTGCCGGTCACCTGAATACAATTATGCGCCCTAGACCTGCATGTTGATCAAGGTCTGGTAGGCATTCGCCACCTTGCTAACCACCGTCGAGGCCATTTGGAGCATTAAATCGCCCTGCGCACCGGCGATCATGATGTCGTGTGTGTCAATGGGCTTGCCGGCCAGCAGATCCATGGTGAGCTTGTCTTCCAGGTCTTTCGGCTTTTCGATGTCCTGAATCACTCTGCCGAGCATGGCGCCGAATTCGCTGCCCGACGGCTTTTCGGCCGCATCGTCCTCGAAGGACAGCCGCATCGTCGTCTCGCTGAGCGCCTGTGTGTTGCCGCCCGCCGGAAAGGCGGAGATGGGTTGAAACATGGCTTACTCCTCTAACGGCCGATTTCGAGGGCCTTCTGGCCCATCGTCTTGGCGGCGTTGGTCAACTGCACCGAAGCGTCGTAGTTCCGCTGTGCGGCCAGCATGTCCACCATCTCCGTGATGATGCTGATGTTCGGCATGCGGACAAAGCCCTTGGCGTCCGCATCCGGGTGCCCGGGGTTGAAAATCACTTTGAACGGGGCCTGATCGCCGACGATTGCCGTCGCCTGCACGCCTTTGCCATAGTTCAGTGGCACTTCGCCGGACTCGCCCCCGTCACCCGGGAAGCTGGTGCTCTGCATGGCGAGCTCTTTGTCCATCAACTGCTCAAAGATGGGGATCTGCCGGCGAAACGGATCGCCCGTGGCGGTCCGGGTCGTGTTGGCGTTGGCCACATTGTTTGCGATGACGTCGATCCACAGACGATTCGCCTGCATGGCGCTTGAGGCCATGCCATAGACTTCTGAAAGGCTCATCCCAACACTCCTAACGTGCCTGCAGGATCGTGGTCAAAATCTTGAACTCGCCGCTAGCCCTAGTAGCAAGCAGGTTGTAGTTGCCGGCGGTTTTGTTCATGTCGCCGATTTCTTTTTCGATCGTGACTCCGTTGCCGTCGACCCGCATCGCCCCGGGGTCGGTGACCACGGTGGCACTGAAGGCATCTGCATCCCTCGGCGGCAGGGCGGGCACGCCGGGCTTCTCAGCATTCCAGAGCTTGTCAAAGTCGAAATTGGCGTGGGCGAACTGGATGCCCAGGTCCCAGGCGGGCCCGGACTGCGGCATCGCTGCCTGAGCCGGATCACCGATGCCCAACTCGTCACCCATCTCGTCATCGAGCGCCTTGGTAAAAGTGACCATCTGCCGCTTGTACCCGGGCGTGTTCGCATTGGCGATATTCTGTGCGGTCACCTTTTGCCGCAAAGACATCGCGTTCAGCCCCCAGTGTAGGGGTTTGATCGCCTCGTCGCCTAACATGCTCCGCCTCCTCTACGAGATGAAATCATCGACACTCTTGCGTCGACCGAGTTTCATCCGTAATTGTTCCAGCGCCCGCTTGTGAATCCGGCTCACCCAGGACTCCGAAAGCCCCAGTTTCTTGCCGATTTCGTTAAACGGCATCTGCTGAAAGTAGTAATACTTCAGGGTCGTCCGCTCTTGGACGGGCAGCTGCTCGATGGCCAGCCGCAAGGTGCCCTGCAGTTCGTTGAACTCCATGTCGTTCTGGACGGCGTCCATCCCGCCCAGCTGGCTGAGGAGATTAAACCCCTCATCCCCGTCGGAACCGGTCGGCGCATCCAACGACAGGATGTAGGAATAAGATAACTGCGTCACCTTGGAATAGAGGGTGGCCGCTTCAGCTTTGACGTCGTCACCGCCGCCGCCCTCTTCGCCTGCGGTGGCATTGGCAGCGTTTTCCTCCTCCGTTGGCGGGGGAGGCATCGAGCCCTTCTTTTGACCGGGCATCGTCGGCAGCTTGGGCAGGTTGTCGAGGATGGCACCTTTGACGTAGTACGTGGCGAAGGTCTCGAACTTGACCCCCCGGGTCGGGTCGAAACGGTCGATGGCGGCCAAAAGGCCGACGATGCCGTCGCTGACCAGATCGTCCAGGTCGTAATGCCGGGGAAGCTTCGTCGAAATCCGCCGCGCGATCGAACGCACCAGCGGCAGATACCGCGTGACCGTCTCGCTATCGTTCTTCGGAGCGGCCCATTCGGTCGCTTTTTTCGTCGGAGCCGACATCTACGTCGCCTTTCCTTGCGGAGCGTGTGGTTTGTCGCCGTTCACCAACGGCTTTTCGCCGTTCAACTGCCAAAACAGCTGTTTGGCCAGGCCGCTGCCCTCGCTGCGGGCCAGCTTTTTACCGAACTCCTGGTCCATGAACCCCAACAGCATCTGGGCATGATCACCGCCGAACAGCGAGCCCTCTTCTGCATCCTCAGTATTACGCATCTGGCTGAAGGTGTAACTGAAAAGGACACCGATGAAATCGTTGCACGCTTCTTCCAGTTCCTTGCCCTTGCCCGAAGGCAAGACAGGCACGGTGCCACCCATCAGCTGTGGGATGGACATCGCCGGGTTGATTGGCATCGATTCCATGACGGACGACCTCCTAGAGGATTTCTAAGTGGGCGTTCAGCGCCCCCGAGGATTTGATGTTCTGCAGGATGGTGATCAGATCCCGTGAGGGCACACCCAAGCCATTGAGCGCCTTTACCAACTGACCGACGGTCGTGCCGCTTTCGAAATTGACCGTCTCACCCTTCTTCTCGTCCACCGTGATTGTTGACTCGCTGGTCTTGGTCGTCGTGCCGTTGCTTAACGGTCCCGGCTGGGAAACGTTGTTCGTCGTGTCGATCCGGACGATCAGGCCCCCGTGCGTGACGGCCACCGGACCGATGCGCACGTTCTGCCCTACGATCAATGTACCCGTCCGCTCCTCCAATACCACCTTGGCCGGCTGCGCGGCCGGGCTCAATGTGAGATTCTCGATGCGGGCGATGAGATCGACGATGTTCGTCCGGTACGCCGCCGGGACGTAGACCCGCACGGTGGCGGCATCCATCGCCGTGGCGTTGCCCAGCAGGCTCTTGTTGACCTTGGTCTCCAATTCGGAGGCCGTGGAGAAGTCCGGGTTGATCAGGCTGTAGTAAAGGTAGTTGTTCTCGTCCATCAGGGTGACGGGAACTTCCGCCTCGACGATGCCCCCGTTGGGGATCCGGCCGACGGTCGTGCTGTTCTTCTGGACGCTGGAGCCGTTTGCCTCGACTCCAAAGCCGCCGATGCTCACGGAGCCTTGGGCGACGAGGTAGGTGCGATTGTCAGGGCCCCGCAACGGGGTCCGGACGAGGACGCCGCCCTGCAGGCTCTTCGAGTCGCCGATCGACGAGATGGTCACGTCGACCTGCTGCCCCTGCTTGAAAAAGGGCGGCAGACTGGCCGTGACGAGGACACCGGCGACGTTCTTCACGTTCAGGGCCGGGAGGTTGCCCATGCCCAGGCGCTCCAAGGCGTTGGCCAGGGCCTTGTTCGTGAAGAAGGCCCGCTGCGAGTCGCCCGTGCCGTTCAGGCCGACGACGATGCCGTAGCCGACCAACTGATTGATCCGTGCGCCTCGGACGTTGGCCACGTCCTTGACGCGGACCCGGATATCCTGCAGGCGGATACCCTCCGCGGCAAAACCGGGCAGGATGTTGCCGATGAGCAACGCCGCCGCCGCGACCACTGGGATCACATGCTTGAACCACATTGTCATCACACTCACAGAAGGAAGTTAAACAAACGGCTGAGGATACCGCCGGTGGCCTTCGCTGAGACGGGGCCGGTGCCCTTGACGTCGATTTTCATGTTGGCGACCTGGGTGCTGGGCACCCGGTTGTTCGGGTCGACATCGTCCCGCCGGATCTCGCCGCTGATGACGAAGTCCGTCAACTCGTCGTTGATCCGGGTCTGCTTGCGGGCGCTGATGATCAGGTTGCCGTTCGGCAGGATGTCGTCGATCTGGGCGGTGATCTCGAAGTTCAGGGTGCCGTTGCGCATTGTCGTCCCGGAACCGTTGAACAGAGTCTGGTTGGTCAATTTCAGGTTCTGAGCCCCGGGTGCGCCCGTCGCCGAAGGCTGACCGAAGAGGGCCCCGAAATCGGGGATCTGGAACTTGTGATCGTTCTGGACCTGTTTATTGCCCTGGGTCCGGGCATCCAGGCTCGACTGCAACCGCTCATTGACGACAATGGTGACTAGGCCGCCGATGATGAAGTTCGGGCGCCGGTCGATGTACAGGTTGGCTGGGCTGGTGTCGCTCCAAAGGGAATCGGCAAACGCCGGTGCCGCACCTGCCAAACCGATGACCAGGGTCAGTCCCGCTAAAACCATTGCGGGCAACTGCTGACGCAGCACCCCGGCTGTATATCGCCTCATGACGGATCCTCCATGACCACCCGAACCTCTTGGGCGCTGAAAACACGGGCCTTGACGACCTTGCTGGACGGGAAGTTCAGCAGGCGCACCCGTACTTCCTTGCCGATATCGCCCGAGTCAAGTACTCGGCCTTTACCGACCAAACTTAATTCGCCGGACTGCACGCGCACCGTGACTTCCGTCCCGACCCGCACCCCTTCGCCCCGCGTGGCCCCGCCAACCGAGACCGGGATCGCAGTCGCCACCTTGAGCAGGTAGCCCGCCAGCACCGTCTTCGGTGCCAAATCCATCGCTGTCGTCTGTCCCAAGGCGCTGGCCAGGCTGGTCAACGCCCCCCGTTGCACGGTCTGCACCGCCCGTCGCTCGACGACCAGCTGTTCGGGTACCAGTAAGGTGCCTCGGGGAATCTGCCCCCTCGTCACCACCACGTTCGACCAAACCGTAACCCGGACCGGCAGAGACACGATCCGTTTGAGCTTGCCACCTTCGAGTATATCGATCGGTAGGCTGCTCCGTCCAGATGCGCTGCGTAGGGCCTGATCCCGCAGCCGGAGCGCGTCTCCGGCAACTCCGGCGCTTTGAAGGCCCAAGGGACCGTGTGCTGGCAGCCCTTCCAGGGTGACCGCGTCCGCAGACACCTTGTAAGCCCTGCCGATTTCCTCCCGCACCCCCTGGGCAAAGGTCGCAGCGTCCACATTGGATGGCCACAGCAGGTCTTCGGCCAACACCGGCAGTCCGGCCAGAAGCCAGACCGCCAGCCCGAGCAAGGGCGCTGTGATGAGGGCCGGAACCCGCATCAGTTGTTACCGAGCAAGGTTGTTTGCCGTATCCATCATCTTGTCGCTGACACTGATGACTTTGGAGTTGGTGTCGAAGCTCTTCTGGGTGGTGATCAGGTCGACCATTTCGGTGACGATCTGAACGTTGGAGGCTTCCAATGCCCGGGGAACGATCTGACCGAGACCCTGCTGCTTCGGCGGACCGATCAGCGGCGGGCCGGAGGCGGAGGTTTCGGCGTAGAGACCGGCACCCTTGGCCTGCAGGCCGCTGGAGTTGGGGAAGCGGGCGAGCTGTACCTGACCGACAGGCTGCATGCCCGTCTGTCCAGGCTGCTGCACGAGCAGGAAGCCGTCGGCCGTGATCTGGAACGCCAGGGCATCCGTGGGGACCGTCAATGCCGGCTCGAGGGGCAAGCCTTCCGACGTGACGATGGCGCCTTCCGGGCTGAGCTTGAACGAGCCCTTGCGGGTGTACATGTTGATGCCCGAGATGGGATCCCGGACCTGGAACATACCGATGCCGTCCACGGCCCAGTCGAGGTTGTTCTCGGTGGTCTGGATCGAGCCCTGCTTGTGCTGGATAGTCGTGCCGGACACCTGGGTGCCCAGACCGATACCCACGCCGCTCGGGGACTCCTGCTGGCCGGAGATGAAGCCGGGGTTGCGCAGGTATTGGTAAAGCAGATCGTTGAACTCGACGACGCTCCGCTTAAAACCGTCAGTATTGGAGTTTGCCAGGTTGTTGGCGATGACGTCGATCTTCGTCTTCATCGCTTCCATACCAGTGGCAGCAGTCCACAGGGCGTGTATCACGGGCAACCTCCTCGGTTCATGCGGCTCTTGACCAATTTTCCCCTAAAAGCCCGAAACGCCCGCTTTCGCAGGCGCCGGCTCTAGCGGCCCATTTCGTTGATGACTTTGTCCAACATCTTGTCCGAAGCTTGGATCAGCTTCTGGCCGACGTCGTAATTCTTCTGGCTGCCCAACAGGCTGACCATTTCCTTGATGATCGACACGTTCGACTCTTCAAGGAACCCCTGACGCATCTGAGGAGTCTTTTGAGGCCCGGCATCCTGGACCAGGGCCGCAAAGCGCTGCAGTTGCGGGGCCAGGCCCTGGGAACTCGGCTTGCCCTGGACGATCTTCAGCTTGCCGACCTGATTCCCCAATTCCGTGATTGTGCCATCGACTTGGACCCGGATCTGTGACTCAACCCCCTCCAGGAACTGGATGGGCTGATTGTTCGCGCCGACGACCACATCACCCGTCCGGGAGACGAGCTGTTTCTTGGCATTGACGGCAAAGGCCCCGTTGCGGGTAATGTCCATCGTGCCGTTCGGCCGGCGGGTCTGGAAGTAACCATCGCCTTCGATGGCGACATCGAGGGGGTTGTGGGTGTTCTTCAGGGCGCCCTGACCCTGGTCCAACAGAGATTGCTGGGCGCCGACGCCCAACCCGAGCGGGGAAGACTTGCCGTCCCCCATCTGGATGACCATGTTGGGAAAGCTCTGGCTAATCAGCTCCGACCGCTTGAATCCCGACGTCCCGGAATTGGAGAGGTTGTGCGCGAAGACGCCAACGGCATCGATCTGGAAGCCCATGGCCGAAGCGGCGGTATAAATTCCTCTAAGCATCAAACCTCCTGCAAAAGCTGATCAACCCGGTTCTTGTCTTGATCCAGGCTGTACACAAACGCCAGTACTTCAGCGACCGCCCGATACAACGCCGGCGGGATGCGATCCCCCAGCTCCAGCTGTCCTAGCGCCCGGGCCAGCGGCGGATCCTTGTAGACCGCCACCCCATGCGCTTCGGCGACCTCGACGATGTACTCGGCAAGTGCGCCTTGGCCCGCGGCCACAACCTGCGGCACCGCATCGTCCGGATAATCAAACTTGATGGCAGCGGCGAGTTTTTGTTCGGCCATGGCCCCCCCGTCCAATCCACAAGTCGGCTGAGCTGCGCGTCTCGGCCAATCTAGCGTATCTCAGCGCTGGAAGCCGCCACAAGCAAGGGTCGATTAAATCCTCTTTAATCGGGAAGGCAGGCGTTATGCCGATCGTAGCAAATTGCCCTTGCCGAATCGCTTCAGAAGAGGGCTCGTTCGGTCGCCCGCATGGGAAGGGCACATTGATGGGCCCACCCGTCAGGACCGCCCGTGGCCGCATCGGCGCCATGATAAGATCCTTGCGTATGCGTGTCCCCTCATACGCCCGGATCAGCCCCAGCCCAGAGGAGACGCCCGATGTTTGCCGAAGATGCCCGCGCCAAACTCATCGCCGGCTACCAAGCTATCGGTGACAATGTCCGCAAGGCTACGAACATCGGCCGGAGTGGTGACGATCGGGACCTCTACCGCCTGGTCGACAAGATCGTGACCCTGGCCAGTGAGCCGTATGGTGATTTCCTGTG
>JACMPN010000042.1 GCA_014377495.1 Candidatus Sericytochromatia bacterium | reverse complement strand
TCGAGTTGGCGGACGACGATGATCGCCCGGGCGCTCTTCAGCATCGTGCCCGGCTGCAGTGCCACTTCGATGGCATGGGCGGTCAGGCCCTGCTTGGCCGCTTCGGCAATGATCCGCTTTTCGCCGTCATTGACCTGCAGGATCTCGGCGAGCAGACGCGGCCCGGCCTCGGCGGGGGCCCCCCCGATGGGGACGGGCTCGATCGTGACGCCGGCGATCTCGGCGACGCCCATCACGGCATGGCGCAGACCGGACTCGTCTTCCAGGCTGATGATCGTCAGCCGGAACGTGTCGCCCATGGCGTCGGCTTCCATTTCGGGCACGCTCGGCACCGTGCGGATCACCGTGCCGAGGGGCTCCAGCTGGCGCATGACCAGCGTCACCCGCAGCGACTTCATCAGGCAGCCGGGCATCAGGAAGACAAGCAGCTCAAAGGTGGTGTAGCCGGTCGAACCGGCCTCGTTGATCATCGCCAGCTCGCCGTCGCTGTAGGGCCTGTCGGCGATCGTGGCGCCTGGCTGGACCGCAATGCCGGGCGATGTCGGCGGGACGTTGCTGCTGAGTGTGTCCTTGAGCTTGACGACCAGCTCCGAGACGTCCGGCGGTTCGGTGCCGTTGGCCGCACAGTCCACCTGGGCCTCGAGGGCGTCCAGGCAGGCAAACAGCATGTCCAGGACGCCCTGGGGCATGCCGGCCGCTTCATTGCGCAGGTGGTCGAGCAGCTCTTCCATGCGGTGGGTCAGGTCGGCGATACCCTGGAAACCCATCGTGGCGGACATGCCCTTCAGGGTATGGGCGACGCGAAAGATCGCATCCAGGTGGGTGCGCTCTGCCGGGTGATCCTCCAGCGCCAGCAGGTGCTGATTCAGGGTTTGGAGGTTTTCCCGGGATTCGTCAAGAAAGATCGCCAGATAGGCGGAGAGATCCATCGAGTCCCCTTAAGCCAGGGCCATGACCAGCCGGTTCATTTCCACTAGGGATTTTTTGACGTCTTCATGCAGCTGCAGTGCGACGAAGTCGTCCAGGCCGATCGCCTGCAGGTGCAGGACGGGCAGCTCGAAGTCCTCGCCCTGGGCCATGGCGTTGGCGATGTTGACGATGCTGGGCAGCTTGTGCTCTGTCGGGGCCTTGTCGTGATGGGCCCCGATGGCGTCACAGAGGATGGCCGGCAGGTTCCAGCGTTCGGCGAGCTTGGCGCCGATCTCCGCATGGCTGAAGCCGAGGACCTGGGTCTCCGCCTCATGGACGGGAATTTCCTGGCCCATGCAGAGATTGTTGGCCCGGTAGATCTCCGGCAGGGCGTGCTGGTTGAGGACGATCTTGCCGATGTCGTGCAGCAGGCCGGCGGTAAACGCCTCATCGGGCTCGGGGTAGCCGATCTTGGCGGCGATGTGGCGGGCGTGCTCGCCGCAGCTGAGGGAGTGGTTCCAGAGCTCGCCCGGCTTCATGCCGTAGCCGATCAGGCTCTGGCTCACCGTACCGTAGGCCGTGGCGATCAAGACCAGACTCTTGATGGCGCTGAAGCCGAGGATGGTCACACCTTCGTTGACGGTGGTCACCTTGCGGCTCATGCCGTAGTAGGCGCTGTTGCAGAGCCGGAGCACACGAGCGGTGAGGGCCTGATCGGTGCTGATGACCTGTGCGAGGTCCTGGGCACTGGTCTCGGGGTCGTTGATCAACTGCAGGATTTTGCTGGCGACCTGGGGGAGTTCGGGGAGGTCATCCACCCTGCCGAGGATCGAGTCGATGGTAACGCTGCGCATTGAGCCTCTCGTCCTAGGATTTTTGGTAGAAGAAAGGGGAAATCATCGTCCAGCCGGCTTCTCGGTGCGCAACAATACGCTCTGTGCCCCCCACAAAAAGGATACCACCGTCGTTTAGGGAGTGGTAGAAGCGGCGGTATATTTCAGCCTTCGCCTCTTCCGTGAAATAAATCACGACGTTGCGGCAGAGGATGAGATCGACGTTGTTCTCGTAGCGATCCTTGAGCAGGTCGACGACCCGGTACTGCACGGCCCGGCGCAGCGGCTCGCTGATCTGGTGCATGCCGTCCGGCTGCGTGATGAAGTGCTGCTTCAGCCGATGGGGGGGCAGACCCTTCAGGTCATAGTCGGAGAAGAGTCCGCTCTTGGCCTGCTTCATGGAGGTGTCGTCGATGTCGGTGGCCGAGATCGAGCTGGTAGCCATGCGGTTCATTTCGGTGAGCAGCATGGCCAGGCTGTAGGCCTCTGCCCCGATCGAGCAGCCGGCGCTCCAGAGCTTGAGCTTGGGCCGCTGGCGGGCCAGATCAGGCAGGATCGTTTTGGCGAGGTGGTCCCACCGCTCCGGGTTGCGGAAAAAGTCCGAGACGTTGATCGTCAGCTTGTCGAGGAAGAGCCGCAAGGCCGCCGGAGATGTTTCCAGATGGCGGTAGAAATGGCCCAAACTCGGCTGATCGGCCTGTTTGACCATGGCCAGGATGCGGCGCTCGAGTTGCTGGCTCTTATAAGATTCCAGGTCGAGACCGGTCTTGTCTTTGATTTGCCGCTTGAAGCGGCTGAACTCGTCTGGTGTGGTCACGCGTGGCCCGGGGAACATCTGGGAGGGAACGTGCGCCAGTATAGCAGGCAAACGGGCTCGGGCGTCCGGGCTGCTATACTGCGAAACTCGGGGCGGTGAGACAGTGAGGCCGGAGGCGATGATGGGGTTGTCCGGGACACCGGCGGTGTCCGATCCCGTATTGGATGACGACGGGGACCTGTGGCTGGCACGGGCTTACAATTTTCGCATCCACGAGAAGCGGTACACGCTGTTCAAGGTCAAAGGCGAGCCCTACCGGCACGTCCTGCTCCGCGCCGTGGCCGTGTTCCTATATGCGCCGGTCTACGACACCCTGACCATCGACACGCCCCTGTTCCGCAACAAGTACAAGGCGGACGTCGCCGCCTTCGATTACGCCAACGACCCGCTGTTCTGGGCCGAGTGCGGCGAGACGGCTGCCGACACGCTTGAGTTCATCGTCAAGCACACCGGAGCGCGGGACATCGCCTGGATCGACTCCACCCCCATCGGGCAGATGGAAGCCTTCGCCCGTAAGGCGATGCACTTCAAGTACCTCGACAAGATGACCCTGGTCTCCGTCCCCGACGACGCTTTGCAATACGTCGATCCCGACCACTTCTGGCTCGACGAGCGCGACCTGACCCGCTTTTTCTTTTAGGGGCCGCCTGTCGGCGTGACCGTGGCGCCATCGGGCGTACACCCACCAGAGATGCGGCGAGGGTGACGGTCGAGCGCACCTCTCTGGTGGGTGGCGTTCTGACCTCACCCCCCCCCAGCCCCCCTCTCCAAAATGGAGAGGGGGGAGCGCTAGCCCTTTGCGCTGTGCTTTGGTTGCGCCGCTTGGGCGATGTCCCCGCTGGTGCGCTCAGTCCTGCCGACCATCTGCCCGCGAGCGTTCGGCGGCGCCGATCCTGGAGACTGATGGGTTTCGGGCGTGCGGAGCACAGCTGGATCACCGAAGGCTTACGACCGGGAGAGCCGGGCAACACTAAGCGCTGGGTCGCCAAGGCTCCACGACCGGGCGTGCCGGCTGCCACCGGCCCCGGAATCGCCCCTGCGGCGCGACCAAAGTACAAGGAAACGCCCTGAGGCTCCCCCTCTCCACCCTGGAGAGGGGGCTGGGGGGTGAGGTGCGGACGCCACCCACCAGAGGAATGCGCTCGACCGTCACCCTCGCCGCCTCTCCGGTGGGTCTAGCCTTTCAGGACCCCGAAGGCGACCAGCAGGGCGACGGCGACGCCCATCAGGCTCTCGCCAGCGATGATCCCGGAGCTGACGGGGATGACGTACGTCTCGGCTTGGCTTGGCCGCACCCGCTCATAGACGAGGGCGATCGAG
>JACMPN010000444.1 GCA_014377495.1 Candidatus Sericytochromatia bacterium | reverse complement strand
GCAGGCGCACGAGCTGAAGCCGCAAGCCTTGCCGACGGTGATCCGCCTGGCCGAGATCGCCCTGCAGCAGCAGGACAAATGGCTGGGCCGGCAGTATCTCGTCACGGCGATGGCGATCAATTCCCAGCACCCGGACGTGGCCCGCCTGGCCGCCAGCCTGTCATGAGTCGGCCCGCCCGCCGGCAGGTGCGACCGTCAGCCGGTGCGGGGTTCAGGTCATGATCACGCGGTACCTCAATGAGCAAGTGATGAGTTGGACGGAACAGGGCGACAACGCGAGGAACGTGCGCAGCTATGCGCTGCGCAATCAGGACGAGACGGTCTGGATCGATCCGGTGGACCCTGGCGCCGATCTGGACAAAATCCTGGCGCTGGGATCGCCGACGCACGTGCTGGTGACGACCGGGGCGCACGACCGGGCGGCGGTGGCCGTGGCGCAGCGCTACAAGGCCCAGCTCTGGGTGCCCGTCGGCGGCACGCTCTGGCTCGCCGGGGCTGATCATCAGTACGGGGATGGGGCGGCATTGCCGGCGGGGCTGACGGCGTTGCGACTCGACGGCGGCACGATGGGCGACAGTGTCCTGCACGGTCGGCTGGCGGGATTGGTGATCGCCTTCCTGGGTGACTCGGTCATCTGCGTGGAGAAGGCCAAAGCGTCCTGGCTGATGCGCTGTCTCTTCATCTGGCGGGCCGGCGTGTTTCAGCGCAACCGGTTTTTCATCGGGGGCAACCGGCGCAAGGCCAGAGCGAGCTTGCAGCAACTGCGTGCGCTCAAGCTCGACATGGCCTTCGTCACCCATGGCGAGGCGGTCATCGGCCTGGCGGACGAGTCCCTGGCGGAGAGCCTGGCCAGCTGGTAAGGCGGGGGGCTGCCCCGTTCGGGGCGCCGCAGGATGATCGGGCGACTCGGCGGGGGTGGCGTTCGGGCGCATGCCTTTGGTGGGTGGCGTTCTGACCTCACCCCCCAGCCCCCTCTCCAAGGTGGAGAGGGGGAGCCTTAGGGCGTTTCCTTGCTCGTTGGGTACGTCGCAGGGGCGACTCTGCTGCAGGTGCGGTCCGTGCGGCCGACCAAACCGCCAAAGCATGCTCAGTAGCGCCGAACAACTGTCGAACTGGAAAGGCTGCTGACAACCGATGGTTGGCCCACGCGGGGCCGCGGCGTGGCCAGAGGTGGTCGGTCAAGCAGGGCGACACCAGTCCGTGCATCGCCGCAGGCTCAAGGTCGGGAGAACTGGATGCGCCGGCCACGACTTGGCCCGTGCGGCGCGACCAGAGAACAGCGAAACGGGCGGAGGCTCCCCCTCTCCACCTTGGAGAGGGGGCTGGGGGGTGAGGTCAGAACGCCACCCACCAGAGACGTGCGCTCGAGCGCCACCCGCCCCGACTCGCTGATCTCTTAGACGCGACGGCGTGAGGTCGTCCCGCCACGCATCGTCGGCGAGGCATTGGCGCCCCGGAAGGTGGCGTTTGTCGCCGCCGGGAAGTTGGCGCCGGAGGTGTGCTTGTCGGCGGCTTTGCCCGTCGCGCCCGCTGTGATGTCGGCCGGTGTGTTGTACGCCGGCTCGTTGATGCAGCACTTCTTGAATTTCTTGCCGCTGCCGCAGGGGCAGTCGTCGTTCCGGCCCACTTTTTGGGCGGTGGCGGGGCCGCTGGCCGCCGCTACCGCGGTCGTTTCCGTGTCTGACGGTTGATTGACATCCACATTGGCATCCACATTGGCATCCACCACGTCGTCTCCTCGTTGCTCCGCCGGCGCATCGCCCCGGCCGATTCCATGCCCTTGGGGCCCTCTGCACAGTTTGGGCGGCCGGTCCCGTTTCGGCAAGGCGCTTGCCGTGCCATGCGAAAGGCCGGCCCGGCATTGGATGCACTGGGCCGGCCCGTCTGTGACCGTTGGACTATTTTAGCGCCGAGTCGGCAGCCGGTCGTAGATCTTGCCGTTGAGCTTGATGTAGCCGCCTTCGCCGCCCATCGGATCGTAATGCGTCCAGTGGGCGATATCGTACGGGTTGCTGACAATGAACTCGCACTTCACCTCGATCGTGTCACCGACCTTGACCGGGACGTAAGCCGCCAGGTCCGTGTTGTGCGCCACTTTCAGAGTCTTCGCCTGGCTGGGCGACGTGAACAGGAAATGCTGGTGCTTGCTGCCTTGGTTGTCGTCCGGAAGCAGCTTGGTCACTTTGCCCGTCACCGTCACCCATTGGGCGGCGGTCGGCTTGCGGCCTTCGGTGGTCGCCGTCGAGGCGGCGGCCTGGCTGATGGCCGGCGTGAGGGGCATCGAGGCGACAGGTCCGTTGAACTTCGGGCCACATCCGGTCACGGTCAGAATGGCGGCGGCCATGATGGCGAAGCCAGGGGCCAAAAGTTTTTTCACTGACATTTTCCTCACACTCGGCGGTAGTGAAGGGGTTATAGGGTTAAGGTCAGATAAACTTGCTTGTTATTTTAAGGTTAACCTCTGATCGCCCTGACGACGGCGGTGCGCCGGCCGCGCTGATCGGCTGGCGCCGCCCTCAGGACGCCTGCGCCGGCGGATCCGCCAGCCCCCCATGGCGGGGCAGTGCGACAGTAAAGGTCGTCCCGTCCCCCGGGTTGGAGCTGACGGTGATCTGCCCGCCATGGGCCTCGACGATGGACTTGCAGATGAACAGGCCCAGCCCCAGACCTTTGCGGATGATCCCCTCGTTGGCTTCCTGCGCCCGTTTGAAGGGATCGAACAGGCGCGCCATGTCCCCTGCGGGAATGGCATCGCCCCGGTTGTTCACGGCCAGGGTGACGGTGGGGCCCAGATCCTGCAGGGTCACCGTCACCGGCGAGTCGGCCGGGCTGTAGGACAGGGCGTTGCCGATCAGGTTGGAGACGACCTGGATGAGGCGGTCATGGTGCCAGATCCCCCCCGTATCGCCCGTGACGCTCAGGCTGATCGACCGCTCCGGGTGGGCGGCTTCCAGCTCGGTGACGGCCACCCGGCAGACCGCCGCCAGATCCGCGGGGGCCATCTCCGTGGGCATGGGGCTGCCCAGCTGGCCGCGGGTGAAGTCGAGGGTGTCCTGGATCATCCGGTTCATCCGGTCGGCACCGCCGGTGATCCGCGCAAACGCCGCACCGGCAGCGGTCCGGTAGGCGGCGTCGTCCGGGTTCTTGCGCTCGAGCATCATCCCGGCAAAGGCGATGATCGCCGTCAGCGGGTTGCGCAGGTCGTGGCCGAGGATCCCGATGAACAGGTCGCGGAACTGCACCGCCCGGGCCAGGGCCTCCTCCTGCAAGAGGCGTTCCGTTTCATCCCGGATCATCAGCACGGCCCCGGCCGACGTGCCGTCCGGGCGGACCAGCGGTGTGGCCGTCGTCATGAACTGCCGGATGGCCCCGTCCGCCCGCCGCAGGTGATAGGGGGCATTGACGAGGAACTCGCCGTGGATCGCCCGGTAGAGGGGCGTGGCCTCCAGCGGGAGCTTGCTGCCGTCCGGGGCCAGGAGGCCGTAGGTCTCGGCCCATTCGGCCGGTGGCACCCCCTTCAGGCCAATGCCGTGCTGGCGCTCGGCTGCCGGGTTGAACAGCTGGATGATCCCGTGCTCGTCGGCGACGACGATGCCTTCGCCCGTCTGCTCGACGATCGCCTTGAGCAACTCCTGCTCCTGGCGGGCCATCTGGACGGCGGTGGGGGCCATCGCCTCATCGATGGCCGTGTGCAGCAACAGGGCCGCTTCCCCGCTGATCGCCACCCCTTCGGCCGTGCCCAGCTCGAGGATGGTCGTCCGCAGCTGGCTCAGCTCCCGCATGGCGGCGTGGATCGAGTAGCCCTGTTCGAAGCGCAACCGGGCATGTTCCTTGGTGGCCCGCTGCCGCCCGATCCGGGTCCCCGCCGCCTGCCCGTCCACAAAGGACTCGTCCTCCTGGTGCTGCAGGCCGTGGCGGACGTGGGCGAGGACCTCCGGAATATGGTCGGTCAGCATCGGCTTGCTCAGCCGCTCCGACTCGGGGACGAGCGGGTCGTCGTTCACCCGTTGTCGCCAGCGGCGGATGACGTCGTCCTGCTTGGCCTCGAGCAGGGCAATGAGCGTGGCGGCGACGGGCGGTGGTGGGGTCATGCCAAAAGGTTCCTATGTCCGCCAGTGTGACGCCGTTGCCGACAGGGCACAACTGGCCAGTGTGACATCCGTTCAGATGATGTGCAGGACGTGGATCATCGTCCAGCCGACGATGGCGAGGAATCCGAACCCGACCAGGCCGGCCGCCAGGGCCCGCATGCCCGTGCGGCGGATCATCCCCAGATCGGTCTGCAGCCCCATGCCCGCCATGGCCATGGCCATCAGGAACAGGCTGGTGGCGGTGATGGCGGTGACGAGGGCCGGTGACAGCACGCCGAGCGTGTTCAGGGCGCCCATCGCCAGAAACCCGACGACGAACCAGGGCACGGGCGGCTCAGACCAGCTGTAGCGCAGTTTTGCCCCTGAGCCGTCCCGCTGCAGGGCCCCCAGCACGATCAGGGTCGGGGCCAGAAAGACGACCCGGGTCAGCTTGACGAGGGTGCCCAGATCGCCGGCCGCCGGACCCCAGCTGAAACTGGCCGCCATCACCTGGGCGACCTCGTGCAGGGTCGAGCCGCTCAGCACGGCCATCTGACTGGGGCTGAAGCCCAGCCAGGGCGCCGCCAGCACGTAGAACAGGACGCCCGTCGTCCCCAGGATGCCGCACATGGCCACGGCGAGGCCGGCGTCCTCCTCGCTGGCCTTGGTGACGGTGGCGGCGGCGACGACGGCGCTGGCCCCGCAGATGGCGCTGCCGACGGCGAGGAGCATGCCGAGGCGGGCCCCGACGCCGAAGCGTTGCGTCAGCCAGTAGATGGCCGTGATCCCCCCGGTGATGATCACCAGGTCGAGGACGACGACCTGGGGTCCTGCCTGGGCAATGAGGGCGAAGTTCAGGCGCACGCCCATCAGGACGATGCCCAGGCGCAGCAGTTTTTTGGCGGCGAGGCTCACCCCGGGGCGGGCCAGCTCCGGCAGGCCGATCAACGCCCGCCAGCCGATGCCGAGGACGAGGGCCAAGGTCAGGGCCCCCAGGACAGCGACATAGGGCAGCTTGGCCAGGTAGGTGCTGGCGATGGCCAGGACGCTGAGCAGGGCGATGCCGGGGCCGTAGCGGTGGAGTGACTCGATCATGGACTTCGTAGTGTAAGGCCTCTCATGACAAACTTGTGACCCCGTTCCCCGGACGGGTGCCGTACCATCAGCATGGGACGTCACGTCCTGACGGTGACAGCCTC
Source organism: Candidatus Sericytochromatia bacterium (assembly GCA_014377495.1). Lineage (GTDB taxonomy): Bacteria > Cyanobacteriota > Sericytochromatia > JACMPN01 > JACMPN01 > JACMPN01. Next base: position 3,572 of record JACMPN010000444.1, on the reverse strand, counting down.
CAAGACACTCTTTTACGGAACAGGTGGCGTGATGGCCCAAGTGCAGCACGAGAGGGAGCGGATGGTGGGCGATATGGCGGAGCGGACGGGCGACGCCCTTCCTGGACGCCTCAGCCGCTGGATCGCCCTCAAAGGCATCCTGCGCACGCTGGGGATCTCATGGCCCACGGTCTGGGAGACGTTGCGCGGCCGGGCCCACATGCCGACCTTCGACGCCCGGTTCCAGGGCTACTGCCAGGCGCTGCTCGATGATGCCGAGATCGTCCTGACCATTGCGGGCCAGGCCAACATCCGCCCGGGCGCCATCTACATGTCCAACCACCAAAGTCTGTACGACATCCCGGCCGTGGGGGCCATCGTGCCGGGGATCCGCATGGTCACCAAGGCCGAGCTGTTCAAGGTGCCGGTCTGGGGCCAGGCCCTGAAGGCCAGCGGATTCATCGCCATCAACCGGCGGGACCGCATCAAGGCGATCGCCAGCCTCAAGGAAGCCGCCGACAAGATGCTGGCGGGCACCAGCATCTGGATCGCCCCGGAAGGGACCCGCAGCCGGGACGGCCAGCTCCACGCCTTCAAAAAGGGCGGCTTCGTCATGGCGATCGAGACGGGCGCCGTGATCGTGCCTGTGACGATCGAGGGGACCTTCAACGTCCTGCCGCCCAAGACAGCGGGCGTCAGCCTCGGCCAACACGTCACCGTGCGTTTCCACCCGCCCGTCGAGGCGAGCCGCTACACGCTGGCCCAGCGGGACGACCTGATGGCGGACGTGCGGGCGGCCATTGCGGGCCAGCCGGGCGACGCTCAGGGGCCGTCAGCCCCTTAAGTCAGCCAGTCCTCGTCGAGGGTCAAGGGGGCGGTGATCGGCAGGGTGACGGTAAAGGTTGCGCCTGCCTCACGCTGGCTCTCGACGGCGATCACGCCGTCCATCGCCTCGACGATCTCCCGGGTGATCCACAGCCCCAGGCCAAAACCGCCGTAGTACCGCGCCGAGACGAGGCGCTCGAAGCGCTGGAAGAGGCGGTCCTGATCCGCCGGGGCGATGCCGATGCCCTGATCGGCCACCGTGATCCGGGCCACGTCCGCCTCACGGGTGACGGTGACGGATACGGGGTTGCCCGATCCGTATTTCAGGGCATTTGACAGTAGGTTGGTGACGACCTGGTCGAGCCGCAGGTGGTCCCACATCCCGACGATCGCCGTAGAAGGCACCTGCAGGGAGATCGGACTGTTGCGGCGCTCGGTCTCGCTGTGAAAGTGGGCGATCACGTCGGCGATCAGCTCGCCCAGGTCCAGCGGTTCCGGCTCCAGGGGCAGGCGACCGGCCGCCAGCCGTGAGACGTCGAGCAGTTCGCCGACCAGCTTCGTCAGCCGGGCGGCCTGGGCGTCGATGCGGGAGAGCTTGCCGTAGGTCCACTCGGGGGGCGGGGCCCCTGTCGTATCCGCTTTTTGATAGCGGCGCAGCAGCATGTCCACCTGCAGCTGCAGGGTGGTCAGGGGCGTCCGCAGCTCATGGGAGGCCACCGACAGAAAGTCCTGCCGCATGCGGGCGGCGGCTTCGGCGGCGGTGCGGGCGAGGATTTCGGCCTGGTACAGGCGGGCGTGCTCGACGGACAGGGCGGCCCGATCGGCCAGGGCTTCCGCCAGGGTGCGGTCGGCCTCGCCCAGGATGCGGCCGGACTTTCTGTCGGTGGCCAGGGTGAGGGCGCCGATGGTCCGGCCCATGAACCGCATCGGCACGATCAGGCTGGATTTCAGGGCCAGGGCCCGCATCAGGCCGGCATCCCCGGCATCGGGGAGCCGGGCGTCGATCATCGCATCGGGGATCGCCGGGATCAGAATCGAGACGCCGGTGCGGATGACGAGCCCCACCCCGTAGTCCTGACTGAGCTCGGTGGGATAGCGGCGGGCCATGGCCCCGATCAGGCTGACCTTGGCCGGATCCACGTGGGTGATCGCCAGGCGCTGGATCGTCCCGTCCGGGAGGAGGATGTCGACGGCGCACCAGTCGGCGACCTGCGGCACGGCCAGCTCGGCCACGGTGGCCAGGGTCGTCGTGTAATCGAGGGACGAGGAGAGCAGGTGGCTGGCTTCCGCCAGAAACCGGCTGTTTTCCGCCGCCTGCCGCCGCTCGGTGACATCGTAGACCATGGCAACGAAGCCGGCGATCTCCCCGGCCGGGGTCCGGTGGGGGGTGAAATGCGCCTCGATCCAGCGTTTGCCCAGTTCCGGCCGGTGCATGGCCGTTTCAAAGATCACCGGCTCACCCGCCATCACGGTGGCCACGTGGGGCAGGATGGTGTTTTCCGTCGCCGGGCCGAGGATCGCCGTGAACGGCCGCCCGACAAGGGACCCGGCAGGTTGGCCGAACCAGTCGTGGGCCGCCCGGTTGACCTGGCGACAGAGGCCGTCGTGACCGACCGAGGCGATCAGGGCGGGGACGACGTCCATGATCAGCCCCAGCTCGGCCTCCCGCTGGGCCAGGGTGGCGTACAGGTGGCCCCGGTCCAGGGCCTGGGCGCACTGCTCGGCGACCGTGAGGATGAACTCGCGGTCGCTGCCATCCAGGGACTTGCGGCCGGCAAAGCTCAGCGTCATGCCGCCGATGACCCGACCATTCACGATCATCGGGACGGCGGACCAGAGGGCGTCGGAATCCGCCGGCACATGGTCGGACAACCGGGGGTAACGGCGGAGCAGGTCCGCCGCCGACTCGAACCAGAGGGGCCGGCGCTCCCGGACCGCATCGGCCAAGGGCAGCGGTGAGGCCAGCGGATAGCGCTGGAACACCCGCATCGTGGCGGCGGATAAGCCGACCTGGCCGACGATTTCCAGCATGTCCCCGTCCGGTGTGAGCAGGGAGATCGAGCCCGTGCGGGCGCCGAGGGCCGTGACGCTCCGTTCCAGGACGATCTGGGCCACTCTCGCCGGCGTGCTGGCCTCGGAGAGGGCGCCCGTGATCGCACTGAGCCCCATGATCTGCAGGCGGGCCGCATCGGCCGCAGTGCGGGCCAGGTGATGGGCCGAGTGGAGCCGGGCCCGTTCGACGGCTTGGGCGCCCTGTTGGGCCAGGGCGAGGAGAAAGGCACAGTCCGCCGCACTGAAGGGCCGCGGCGTGGCGCTGCTCAGGCCGATGGCCCCGATCGTCCGCCCCTCGAAGATCATCGGAACGGCGATCAGGGCGGCGACGTCGGCCCCGCGGGGGGACGCCGTCGTCGCCGGATAGCGCTCGCGGAGGGCGGCGGCAGACTCGCAGAGGATCAGTTCGCCCAGCCGGTACGCATCGGCCAGCGGTAGGGGCGCCGTGTCGGGAAACGGCTCCCGGAAGGCGTCCAGCCGGTCGGTGGTGTCGCCGAAGGTGCCGGCGATCTCCAGGGTCTTGCCGTCGGCATGGGCCAAGGCCATGACGCCACCCTGCACGTCGAGCCCGGCGATGCCCTGCATGACGACGGTCTGGGCGATTTCGGCGGCATTCAGGGTCTCGGACAGGGCGGAGGTGACGTGTTGCAGGCGGCTGATGCGGCTGGCCCCGTCGCCGGCGATCAGGTCCGGCCCGGCATCCGGCCGGACCTGAT
>JACMPN010000443.1 GCA_014377495.1 Candidatus Sericytochromatia bacterium | reverse complement strand
GCATCTTCGTGGACGAAGGACAGCAGCTCCACAGCGAACAGAAGATGTTCCAGATCATGCCTTTGGTCTACCAGGCTGAAGTCGGCAAGGCCGCGGCAGAGGCGAAACTCACCGAGATCGAGTACCAAAACACCGAGATGCTGGCCAAACGGAACATCGTGGCGCCGAGCCAGCTTGCGTTGGCCAAGGCCAGGGTCGACCGAGCCAACGCGACGCTGTCCCTCCCCAACACACACCGGCAGCAGCCCGAGATACGCGCCCCCTTCGACGGGCTCATGGGCCGCTTTCAAGTCCGTAAGGGCAGCCTCGTGGGCGAAGGCGACTTGCTGACGACGCTCTCCGACAACAGCACGGTATGGGCGTACTTCAATGTGACGGAAAAGGAATACCTGGAATACAAGTCGCATGTGCCACGCGACAAACCCCTGCCGGTCAAGCTCATGATGGCAAACGGGGAGATGTTCGATAAACCGGGCAAGGTTGAAACGATCGAATCCGATTTCAACAACGAGACGGGAAACATCGCTTTTCGTGCGTCTTTTCCGAATGCCAAGGGACTCCTCCGTCACGGTGAGACCGGCAAGGTCCTGATGCCGGTGCCGGTACACGGCGCCCTGCTCATCCCGCAGAAGACGACGTACGAGGTGCTGGACCGCCGGTTTGTTTTCGTGGTGGACGCCAACGGCGTCGTGAAGTCGCGGGAAATCACCGTCTCGGCCGAATTGCCCCAGGTCTACATTGTCGCCAGCGGCCTGAAGGAAACGGACAAGATCCTCCTGGAGGGGCTGCGCAAGGTGCGGGACGGCAACAAGATCGTCACCACCTACAAGAAGCCTTCCGAGGTCCTGGCTCACCTGGAGCCGTACGCGGAGTAACCGCTTCCGATCGTGCAAACCGGCGCCGGCAGACCGCAGCGCCATCCTTCATCATGGTTGTACCGCTCCCCTTTGAGCGGCGGGCAGGATCCTCATGTTCAGCAAATTCATTCATCGACCCGTCCTCGCGATCGTCCTCTCGGTGCTGGTCGTCTTCCTCGGGTTACTTACCATGCGAGCCCTCCCGATCTCGCAATTCCCGGATATCGCCCCGCCCCGCGTCATGGTCACGCTGGCCTATCCCGGCGCCAGCGCCGACGTGCTCATCAAGGCGGCGATCATCCCGCTGGAGCGCTCCATCAACGGCGTTCCGGGCATGAGCTACATCATTTCCGACGCGACCAGTGCCGGTGAGGCGACGATTCAGGTCATCTTCGCCCTGGGGACCGACCCCGATCTGGCCGTGGTCAACGTCAAGAACCGGGTCGACCAGGCCATCAATCTCCTGCCCGCCCTGATCCAGCGGGAGGGCGTCATCGTGCAGAGCGTGCAGCCCAGCATGTTGATGTACGTCAACCTGTTCAGCACGGAGACGGCGGCGAAAGAGCAGTTCCTTTACAACTACGCGAACATCCACATTTTGCCGGAGCTGCAGCGGATCAAGGGGATCGGGCGGGCCCAGATCCTCGGCAGCCGGACCTACGCCATGCGCGTCTGGCTGAACCCGGAACGGATGCGGGCCTACAACGTCTCGACCCCTAATGTGATGGATGCCCTCGCTGAGCAGAGCGTGATCGGCCGTCCGGGCCGCCTGGGCCAGAGCTCCGGGAAGCTGGGACAAGCCCTCGAGTACACCCTGGTCTACAAGGGGCGGTTCGACCACCCCGAGGAATACGAAAACATCATCATCCGGGCGAATCCGGACGGTCAAATGATCCGCCTCAAGGATCTCGGCAAGGTCGAGTTGGGCAGCGAGTTCTTCGACATCTATTCCAACCTCGACGGTCATCCCTCGGCGGCCATCGTCCTCAAGCAGAACTACGGCAGCAGCGCCACCGCCGTCATTGCCGAGGTCAAGTCGAAGCTGGAGGACATGAAGGCGACCTCCTTTCCCCCCGGGATGGACTATAAAATCAGCTACGACGTGGCGAGTTTCCTCGACGCCTCCATGGAAAAGGTCCTGCACACGCTGGCGGAAGCATTCGTCCTGGTGGCGTTGGTCGTGTTCGTCTTTCTGGGTGACTGGCGTTCGACGCTCGTCCCGATCCTGGCCGTGCCGGTGTCGCTCGTCGGGGCGTTCGTCTTCATGGGGGCGTTCGGCCTGACGATCAACCTGATCACCCTGTTTGCGCTGGTCCTGGCGATCGGCATCGTCGTCGACAACGCGATTGTCGTCGTCGAGGCCGTCCACGCCAAGATGGCGGAGACCCACGTCACGCCCTACTCGGCCGTGAAGCTGGTCCTCGGTGAAATCGCCGGGGCGATCATCGCCATTACCGTCGTGATGGCGGCCGTCTTCATTCCCGTGGCCTTCATGCCCGGCCCGGTGGGCGTCTTCTACCGCCAGTTTTCGATCACGATGGCCAGCGCCATCGTGTTGTCGGGCGTGGTTGCGCTGACGCTGACGCCGGTCTTGTGCGCCATGCTGCTCAAACGGCATGATGGCGGGCGCAAGCGGCGGACGCCGCTGAGCCTGTTCCTGGACGGCTTCAACCGCCTTTTCGGCAAAGTGACCGATCTGTACGTCGGTGTCCTGATGCGGATCGTGAACCGCCGGCTCGTGACCTGGGGCCTGACCCTCCTTTTTGTGATCGGTATCGTGGCGGTGAACCGGGTCCTGCCGGCTGGCTTCGTGCCCAACGAGGACCAGGGCATGATCTACGCCATCATCCAGACCCCGCCGGGCACGACGCTCGAACGGACGAATGAAGTCTCCCGGGAGCTGCAGGCCATTGCCCAGAAGGTCGAGGGCATCGAAACAGTCTCATCCCTCGCCGGCTACGAGATTTTGACCGAAGGACGCGGTTCCAACGCCGGGACCTGTCTGATCAGCCTCAAGAACTGGTCCGAACGCAAACAGTCGGTCAACGAGATCATCGAGGAACTGGAAAAGAAGACGAAGAACATCGGCGCCGTCGTCGAGTTCTTCGACCCGCCGTCGGTGCCAGGATACGGCGCCGCCGATGGCTTTTCGCTGCGCCTCCTGGACAAGTCCGACTCCACCAACTATCAGGAGTTCGACCGGGTCAACAAGGAATTCGTCGAGGCACTGCGCAAGCGGAAAGAGTTGACTGGCCTGTTTACGTTCTTTGCGGCCAACTACCCGCAGTATGAACTGGTGATCGACAACCAGCTGGCGATGCAGAAGGGCGTCTCCATCGGCAAAGCGATGGAGAACCTCGACATCCTCATCGGCAGCACTTACGAGCAGGGGTTCATCCGTTTCGGCCGCTTCTTCAAGGTGTACGTCCAGGCGGAGCCGGAGCACCGGCGGATGCCGTCGGACATCCTGAAGCTGTACGTCAAGAATGATCGTGGCCAGATGGTGCCCTATTCAGCCTTCATGTCGATCAAAAAGACGCAGGGGCCGAACGAGATCACACGCTACAACCTGTACAACTCCGCAGCCATCCGGGGGGCACCCGCCTCCGGATACACGAGCGGCGATGCGATTCTGGCCGTCAAGGCAGTGGCAGCCCAAATGCTGCCCCGCGGCTACGACATCGACTGGGAAGGCCTCTCGTACGATCAGGCCCGGCGGGGGAACGAGGCCCTGTACATTTTCATGATCGTCCTGGCCTTCGTCTATCTCATCCTGGCGGCGCAGTACGAGAGCTTCGTGCTGCCGCTGGCCGTCATCCTGTCGTTGCCGGCGGGCGTGTTCGGGTCCTTTGCCCTGCTCAAGGTCCTCGGTCTGGCGAACGACATCTACGCGCAGGTCGGCTTGGTCATGCTCGTCGGCCTATTGGGCAAGAATGCGGTGCTCATCGTCGAGTTCGCCGTGCAGAGCCAACGTCAGGGCGCCACCGTGCTGGAAGCGGCGATCGAAGGGGCCAGGGCTCGCTTCCGGGCGATCCTGATGACCTCCTTCGCCTTGGTCGCCGGCCTGATTCCCCTCCTCCTGGCCAAAGGCCCGGGGGCAGTCGGCAATCGGACCATCGGAGCGTCCGCACTCGGCGGCATGGTCTTGGGCACGCTCTTCGGCGTGGTCATCGTGCCCGGCCTCTACGTGATCTTCGGGCAGACCCGGAAAAAGCTCATCCGGGACGAAGACAATGAGCCGCTGTCGGAGGTCATGACGCATCGTGACCTGGTTTTCAGCCATGACGACAGCGAGGGACTATGATGGAAAAACGACTGATGCATAAGGCCCAGCGGATATCCAGCCTCGTGGCGACCGGCGGTTTGCTGCTGGCGCTCGGTTGCGCCGGGACCCTGGACCAGGTCGCCGCACGAGAGGCAAACAAGGCGCTCCCGCAGAGCTGGGACTCCCGTCAGGCAGGGGCCAGCGATGCAGGTGCGCAGGCCCCTGCCACCGCTCAGAAACGCTGGAACGAGTTTTTTGCGGATGCCGATCTCAAAGCGCTGATCAAGACGGCGCTGATGAACAACCAAGAGCTGAATATGCGGCTCCAGGAGATCCTCATCGCCAAATACGAGATCGCCGCCAGGCAAGGTGAAATCCTGCCGAAGGTGAGTGGCAAGGCGGGATTGGGCCTCGAGAAAGTCGGGGAGTACACCAGCCAGGGCGCCAGTGACAAGGCCAATGGCGTACCCGATCACCTGCCGAACTTCGCCTTCGGGTTCACGGCATCGTGGGAAGCCGACATCTGGGGCAAGCTGCGCAACGCCGCCGCAGCCGCCAACCACCGCTATCTGGCGAGCATCGAGGCGAAGGACTTCGTCGTGACCGAGATCGTGGCCGAGATCGCCAATTCGTACTACGAGTTGGCGGCACTCGACACGCAGATCGGGGTCATCGAGCGCAACGTCAAGATCCTGGATGAGGCGCTGACGGTCATCAAGTTCGAGAAGATGGCGGCTCGGGCGACCGAGTTGGCGGTGCAGAAGTTTCAGGCCGAGGTGCTCAAGAACAAGAGTCGCACGTACGATCTGGCACAGCAGCGGGTCGAAGTCGAAAACCGCATCAATCTTCTGCTCGGCCGTTTTCCGCAACCCATCGCCCGCAACCCACGCAGGTTGGATGCGTTGGCGCCCGGCACCGTCGTCACCGGGCTGCCTTCCCAGCTCCTGGCGAACCGCCCCGACGTGAAACAGGCCGAAATGGCGCTTGAGGCCGCCAAGCTGGATGTGCAGGTCGCCAAGGCGCGTTTCTACCCGTCGTTGGGCATCGACGCCGATGCCGGATACAAGGCGTTTAACCCGGCGCACCTGATCGACACCCCGCAGTCCCTGACCTATAACGTGGCTGGCAACCTCGTCGCCCCGTTGCTGAACCGGGCGTCGATCGAGGCCGAGTACGGGTCGGCGAACGCCAAGCAGGTCCAGGCGGTCTTCAACTTCGAGCGCACGCTGCTGAAGGCGTTCACCGAAGTGGCCAATGCCCTGGCCATGACCCAGAACATCAAGCACCGCCACGAGCAACTGTCCCGACAGGTGGAGACGCTCCGCAAAGCGACCGAAGTGTCGGGCATCCTCTATCGCTCGGCTCATGCCGACTACATGGAAGTGCTGATG
>JACMPN010000442.1 GCA_014377495.1 Candidatus Sericytochromatia bacterium | reverse complement strand
GCCGCCCTGGCGACTCTCAAGGACGAGACCAACACCGCCCTGAAGACGATCAAACCGCTCCTGAAAAACCTGTCCCCCGACAGTCCCATCGGTAAGTCTTTGCAGGCCCTCCGGGCGGCGCTGTCAGCCATCGAAGCGGCCCCGCCCGCAAAATTGACCAGCTATCAGAACCTGCCGCAAGCGGAACTCGTACACGAGCAACGCATGGCCCTCAGTGACGCACTCGGGGCCTTTACCCAGGCATTGGGCGATGCGGATCCCACAAAGGCGCCACTCAAAAACCGGATCGATGCACAATTTGCATCATTGATGCTGAGCACAGACTTAAAACCCAAGTCGGGCAGCTATTTCAAGGACGGCGAAACCCTACCCCCACCCATCACCAAGATCCTGGCCGCCTACACGGCAAAAGCCCCCCACGGCAAAACGAAACCGCCCCTGATCACCATCGGAGAACTACAGACGGAGTTGGGGCTGGCCCCCAACGGCGTCCCCGATTGCAAGTTCGGAGCGCAGACCCTGTACCGGGTGATGACTTCCGTATTCAGCAAATTGAACCAATCCGTGAGCCAGGCAAGCGACTCCGCCTTTAAGCGGTTGGAACAAAACTTATTCGACCTCGATGGAATCAAAGCCAACCAGATGCTCCTCGGTGTCCAGGGACTGGACCGGACCATGACCGAAAACCCCAAGATCCTGGAACTCATGACCACGTGGCCAGCATTGCCTGCATTCGGCACCACGCAAACTGGCTGGAAAGATCCCACGTCGTCCAAACAAGGCGACAAGCCGGTGGATAGCAAACGTCCGGAACGCTGGACCTTTGCAGGCCGAGTGGCCTCATTCCTGCGCGCTCAAGGCATCACTGTGGTCAATGGAGCACTCCAGTCTCAGGCAGGCGACCCGGTCACCGCCCCCGAGTTGGCGAAGTTGACGGGCGACGCCGTAGCGTCCATTGATAACAGCATCGACTCGACGATCAGGCACGTGAGGACCGAAGGCCTCCGCCATATCACCAGCCCAGCACAGTTGCAGCGCCTCGAATACATCAAGACAAATTTTGTCAACGCCTCCAAGTCAGTCACGGGGAACATGGCCGCCGACAAGCCTGCCACCAGCGACGTCTCGGCACTCGAGGGTTCCAACGCCGTCACGCTGCGCTATGGGGGTGACGCCCAAACCACTCGCAGGCTGATCAGTGCGATGCGCACCCCGCACACCGTCGACACCAAACTGTTTAAGCCGAGCGAGCTGCAAACATGGAGCAATTCCTTCGGCAAAAACGCATCCGGCAACGATCTCTTCACCGTCGACGCCAATGGCATGGCCTATCTCGAGATGACAGATGAAGAATTTGCGCTCTACTCCGAAACCATCGACAAGTTGAGCGAAGACAGTGATTTGGGTGCGGAGATGCGTGGGATCTGGCATGAGACCACCACAGCCCTCAAGGCGGCCAACCTGCCCACCGGCAGGCTGGACGGCCGCACGATCGATACGATTATCGCCGCCCTTGAGGCCCGCTTGGTGAAACGGGCCGCCAACCAGGCCAAACTGGCTGCCATTGACTCCAAAGCACAGCTCGCCATTGACAAGATCAACCGCAAACAGACCGTCGTCGACGCCCCGCCCCCCGAGGACGTCACCCTGACCACTGAACAACATCGGGTGGCGACGATGAGCTTCGTCCCGACCGATCACAACGCCCTGATCGAGGCCCTGCTGTCATTCATGACACGGGACCTGTCGACGGATGGCGACGACGACGTCCGTCTGGCCGACGAGGCCCGCCGCAACGAGAAACTGCAGGACGAGACCCGGCAAACGGCCGAGGCCTATACCATCATCGTGCAGGAAAAGGGCACGGAAGCGGTCCACACCCGGCGTGAACAGGTCCAGGTGGTCGACACCGACGTCGTCAATGGCGTCGTCTTTCAGAGAAACGCCGAGGGCGCCGTGCTCGCCACGGACGTCGCCCGCCAGGGCAGCTGAATTTTAATGTCAAGCCGCCGGGGTTCTTAACGGATTTCACACCAGTTTTGGAACGCCCCGCCGATAAAGCCAACAACAGGGCACGTGCCCGGCTTGATCGGCGGTGCGCCGCGTAGGGGTGACAGTCATGACGGACTCACGGGATTCGGCCGGTTGGGATGCCCAGCGCCATGTGGTGATACCGACGACGGCACCCGCCGCCGCTGCCCAGACCGCCCAGCGGCCAGCCACGACCACGAGTTCTCCCGCCATGGCCCGGGACGCCGGCCCCGAAGGCACCGTCCCCACCGGAAACGTCAGCGCCATCGCCTTGCCCATCGGCACGGCGGCCCCGACCGCCACCGTCAACGCCGAAATCAAGTCCAAAGCCAGCGAGTTCCAGGGCCTGGCAGCCACCAACGAACACCTGAGCCTCGGGACTAGGCCGTCGGACAAAGCCAAAGGGCAGCAGACGGCGCCAGCCATCGATGCCACCGTGACGGTCGCCAAGCGCAACAAAGCCGGCAAGATGGAAACCAAACAGATCACCATCGGCTGGTTGTCGCAATATCAGGAATTGAACGTCACCCCCCGGCGAACCCACGCCAAAACCCCGAATGCCTCCATCGACAAGACGTATAACAACAACGTCGATCAGACGGTCGGCATCGCCGAGAGCATCACCGCCGAGCTGAAGTTCCTCCAAGCCGCCACAGGTCTGGAAGGCAGCACGTACCGCTCGCTCGCCGCCGCCGTCGGGACCGCCAAACGGCTGCCCGGTGACCGGCAGGCCCTGTTGGCCCTGTACGCCGAGATGATCACCTTCGTCCAGGTCGTCCGCCAGAGCGGGCAGTCGGGCACAATCGGCATGCAGACCTTCCTGCAGGACAACTATGACGCCTTTTGCCAGGGTTCCGCCCAGACGGGTGGCGTCGACAGCGCCGTCCAGACGATTTTGGGGGATCTCGGCGAGCCCGACGTGGCGTCGCTCCAGCAGAACCGCCTCGGCCTGACCGGTGCCGCTGTCACCGGCACGTTCAATGCCCAGACCTATTTTCAGACCCAGTTGCACGTGATGGAGCAGATGTCCCGCAACCTCAGCCGGCGGGACGGCCTCGGCATGGCCGCCATGCAGATGAGCGTCAAGGACGCCAAGTCCTCCGTCGACCGCATGACCGATCTGCGGGGCAACTTCACCGATCGCCTCAAACAGAACACGCTCAGCAAAGCCACCCGCACCTACCTGACCAACCTGGGTTACAAGATCTCCGGCAGCGGACTGACCGACCGCAACGGCCAGGCGGTCAGCGAACAGCAGCTCGGCAATCTGACCCAGGAGTGGCTGTCTCAGGCGACCTATATGGCAACCAAAAGCCATCAGGACGTCCAAGAGGCCCTGTCCCTGCACGGCGCCTACCTGACGTCAAACCAGCGCAAGCAGGTCGACGGCTGGGTCCGGGCCTATGAGCTCTTTTACACCGACACGATGAGCCGCGGCACGCAGCCGCCCGACGGGACGAAGGCGCCCGGCCACCAGGCACCCAGCCAGCCCGACATCGGCGATGCGATGGCCGTCGTCGCCCTGGAACAGGTCGCCGTCAACGAAGCCAAACAGGAACCGCCCAAGGCCGGCACGGTGACCAATCCGGAAAAAGCGACGGCCCAGCGGGAACGGGGTGCGGTCGTCGTTCAGGCCATGGAGCAGTTTTACACCCGCCTGAAAGGCGGTATCGAGGCCCAAGACCTGACGGCCGACGAGCGGCGCAGCGTCGCCAGCCTGTCCCGCCACGGCTTCGTCCGCACCGAGGGCACCCGGGTCTTCCTCATCGCCACCGACGCCGAACTGAATTCCTTCGGTGAGATGGCCGAGACCTTCAAACACCCGGACTCGCCGCAGGCGGCAGCGATCATGAACACGATCGTCACGGCCTTTGTCCAGACGTACACGGTGGCCGCCCTCAAGGCAGACCTCCTCGGCGTGGCCATGTGGTCCAGTGACGCCGGGACCTTCCTGGCGAACCTGTTGCCCCCCCGGGCGCCCAGCCAGCCGGAAAGCGACGCCCTGGAAGACCTGTCCGGCGGCGATGCCGGCCCCACGCCGACTGAGGACGGTCCGGCCGATCCGCACGTCGAGACGGAAGATCCGGGCGCCATCCCGGCCCCGGACATCACGGCCCACGTGCCGACGGCGACGCCCGCCGCCTCCGCCATGCCCTTGCGCCTGCTCACCGATTGGCCGGAAGAGGTCCACGAGGGGCAGGAGGACCGGCAACGCCGGGCTGCGGCCCGTCGCCAGACAGCCATCCAGGCCGACCGGGCTGATGCCGACAAGCGACAGGCCCATGGCCGGGAGCACGTCCAGGAGATCCGCCAGGAGACGCGGGTCGCCGGTAAACAGGTCGTCCAGGGCGCCGATGGCAAAGCCGTCGGCTACGTCACGAATGCCGACGGCGACGTCATCGGCATGGCGGTCGCGCCGACTCCGGACACGCATTAGACCGCAAGAGCCCGTTCCAGTGGGGGCAGACGGACGTCTATGGCCTGACTGGAATGGGCTCCAAGTCCTCGGGTGGGGCGTCGGGATCGGGCCCGGCCATCGCCGCCAGGAGGGCCCGCCGCATGGAGACGACGGGGGCTTCGCGACCGGTCCAGCGCAAAAAGGCCGCCGCCCCCTGCCCGACGAGCATGCCGATGCCGTTGACGGCCTGCAGGCCCCGGCTTTCGGCGGCCTCGATGAGCATCGTCCGGCTCGGGTTGTAGACCATGTCGTAGACGATCGTCTCCCGACCCAGCAGGTCGACGAGCCGGCGGTCCATCGCCATCCCAGTCGCCTGGCCGACCATACCGATCGGCGTGGCGTTGATGACCAGATCCGCCTGGCTGACGAGATCGAGCAACATCTGGGTCGTACTCGTGTGGCAGGACCAGGCAATGTCGGGAAACAGCCCCTGCATAACGCCCGTCACGCCGACACCGGCGGCGAGGTTGCGGGCGATCAGGCCCACTTGGGCGAAGCCGAGATCCCCAAGGGCCACGGCCGCCGCCCGGGCCGCGCCGCCGGAGCCGACCAGCAGCGCCGTCTTGCCATGCCAGTCCCGGCGCAGCGCCACCAGCTCCGTCATGATCCCGGTGACGTCCGTGTTATCACCGACGAGGACGTCGTCCTGCCAGAACAGGGTGTTCACGGCTTGGGCACGCTGGGCATTGGGACACAGGGCATCGAGCAGCGGCAGCACGGCCTCTTTATGGGGGATGGTCACGTTAGCCCCGGGCAGGTGCCAGGCCCGGAAGCCCTGCATGGCGGCATGCAGCTGGGCCGACGGCACCGGCAGGGCCAGATAGACCAGGTCGAGCTTCAGCTCCGCAAAGGCCGTGTTGTGCATCGCCGGTGAGAAACTGTGGGCCAAAGGATCGCCCAACAGGACAATGGGCCGGGTGTGGGCCGTAATCACGAGTCTGCACCTGCTGGTGGGTCATGGCGCTGGAACGGCGTCTCACCGAACAGACGCAGGAGATTCGCCTCGAGCAACCGAACGCCCAGGGACAGAAAGCGCCGCTCGGCCAGAATGGGCTCGACGAGAATGGCCATGATCCCGGCCCGGCGACTGGCCAGGACATCCGTCAACAGGCGATCACCAATGAGCACCAGCTCATGCCGTTGCAGGCCAAGCTGGGTCATCGCATGATTGATGCCGCTACGCCGGGGCTTTTGGGCCCCGTGAATCCCCGGAATGCTCAGGGCGTCAGAGACGATGCGCACCCGCTCGAGGCTGAAGTTGTTGCTGACGATAAACAACTGGAAGCGTTCAGCGGCGGCCTTCAGCCAGACCATGATCGGCTCCGGGGTCACGCTGGAGTCCCGGGGACAGAGCGTGTCGTCGAGGTCCATCAGGATGCCCCGGATCCCATGGGCGGCCAGTTCGTCGAGGTCGATCTCGGCGAGGCTGCGGTGGACCCGGTGGGGACTGAGCCATTGTCCGAACCGCCTGCGCCTCATACGCGACTCGCATTGGCCCGGCGGATTTCCCGCATGCGCCGAAACAGATACTGGGACAAAATCTGCTCTTCGTCGGTCGACAGCTCGTTGAAGGCGACCGCCACCCGCCAGGTCCGTTCCCCCACCGGGGCGCTGCGGCGCACCTCGCCGTCCAGCCGCAAGCGCTTGGGCAGGCCGCCCTCGGCATTGGGGACGGAGAGGACGAGGGTCAGCTGGCCCGTCATGTCCCGGGGTGCGAGCAGGCTGAGGCCGCCGATGCTGACGTCGAAGGTCACGCTGCTGATCGAGGCGATGCGTTCGCCGTCGCGCAGGATGACACTCACGGTCAACTCGTCGGGGACCCGGGTGTAGGCCCGCCGTTGGGTGCGTTCGAATCCGTCGGGCAGGGCCAGCCGGATGGTCCGGTCGTGGGTGTGGGCGGGGCCCAGGCAAACCGTATCAAAGGTATGCAGACAATCGGCATCCGGCACCTCGCCATGCACGGGCATCCCCACGGGAATCTCGATGCCGCCCGGAAGGGTCACCTGAATTTCGGTGTGGGTGTGATGGTAGATCGAGGCCTGGATCGGTGCAAGCTCCGGACCATCGAGGAGTTCAAGCCGGATCGGGGCTCCCGGTTCGAACAAAATGCCGTCTGCCATGACTGATTATCCCTTCGTGAGCGCCAGTATAGCGTGCATGCCCTCGCCGGCGGCCGGGGGACCCTGAAGGCCGTGCTATCCTGAGGGGCACGGCGGGAAGCTTCCGCCCTTTACCAGGAGTGCGGTATGCGGGCCTTCGCTGTCGGATGTTTGATCGGTCTTTCCTTTATCGGTACGCCAGTGGCGTTGGCGGCGCCGGCTGACGTCGCGCCGGCCGCGGACGCCGATCCCGGCAATGCCGTCTGGCGGTATCTCTGGCAGCGCGAGGGCTGGGATCCGGGCCAGGGTGCGCCGCTGCACAGTACCGATCCTGCCGCCCCCAAGATCATTGCCGCCATCGACGCCCTCACCCAGGGCGACACGGCCAAAGCCGCCACCCACTGCGATGAAGCCGCCGCCCTGGCCCCGAACTCCCTCTGGACGCTGCTCGCCAAGGCCCTCTGCGAGGCCGCCACCGCCGGTGGCGCCACCGGCGAGACCGAGGCCCGCCAGGCCCTCGCCAAGGCGCCGCAATCGGCCCTGGTCCGGATGGTCCTCGCCGAGGCCCTCGGCGGCACAGCCGCCCCCGAGAAAGCCCTGAGCCAGTGGATGATCGCCGCCGCCCTGGCCCCCGAGCATCCCCTGACCCAGATCAAACTGGGTCAGGGACTCTGGCTCAACGGCGACAAGGTGGCCGCCCAGAAGGCGTTCCAGTATGCCCTGAAGTTGGCCGGCCACCAACCTACGGCCGGCGCGGCGATCGGCACCTTCTACTTGAGACAGCAGCAGCGTGAGGCGGCTGCCGAGTATTACGAGCTGGCGTTCCAGACCCGGCCGGACGACGCCTCGCTGATCCACATGTTGGAGAGCCTGTACATCAATGCCGGTCAACCGCTGAAGGCACTCAACGTCTACGAGCGGGCGATCGCCGCCCGGCCGCGGGTCTGGCCGTTGTACATGCGGATGGCGGGACTGGCCGAGCGTTATGCCCCGAGCGAAGTGCCCGCCCTGCTGGACACGGCGGAACGGCGCTTCGATAATGATCCCGTCATTTTGACTCAGATCGGGGCCATCGCAAGCGACGTGCGGCGGTTCAGCCAGGCCGAACAGGCCTTCCAACGGGCCCTCCGCCTGGACCCCAAACAGGTCGCCGCCTACACGGGTCTGGCCAACGTTTATATGCAGCAAAACCGCCTGAACGACGCCGTCGCCGTGATGGAGCGGGCCGTCGCCCAGCAGCCCGAATTCGGCGAGGGGCTGCACCTGCTCGGCGTGCTGGCCCTGCAGCAGAGCCGTGGCCCCGACGCCGTCAGATACCTCGAACGGGCGGCCAAAGCCAACAAGGGCGCAATGACCACCCAGTTGGCCCTCGCCCTGGCCTACCGGGCCGTCAAGGAGCCTGCCAAGGCCCTGGACATCCTGAAACAGCAGACCGAGCAAAATCCCCGGGCCATCCAGGTCTGGCTGAGTCTCGGTGATGCCTACATGGACACCAAGGCTTACCCGTCGGCCATCGGGGCCTATCAGAAGGCCACGGCCCTGGAGCCCCTGAATGACGCCGCCTACTATGCCCTGGGCAACGCGTACAGTCAGGCCGACAAATCCGACGATGCCATCCGGGCCTACCAGCGGGCGATCCTGCTGGACCTGCGTTCGCTGGATGCCCGCAACAACCTGGGCAACGTTTACCTGCGCCGCAAACAGCCGGATGCCGCCATCGACGAGTTCGAGCGCATCCTGACGATCGACCCGGGCTACGCCACGGCTTACTACAACCTCGCCTGCGCCTATGCCCAGCAGCATGACGACGAGGCCGCCTTCAAACTCCTCGACCGGGCCCTGATCCTCGACAGCAAGTTGCGGGACGTGGCCCGGGGGGACAGCGACTTCGACTCCATCCGCCAGGATG
>JACMPN010000441.1 GCA_014377495.1 Candidatus Sericytochromatia bacterium | reverse complement strand
GTTGCCGTATTAGGAGAACCGCAGTCCCTCTTTGAAGTCCATCATGGCGAGAACGAAGTCCCGGGCCTCCGCATTGAACATGCAGTCTTCGTAGGTCTGGGTCGGGGGCGAAGGATGCCGACCCAGCAGGGGGGTAAATGGCGCTCCTGTGGCGGCAGGCAGGTAATAATCCTTATCGAGGTCCGGACCGATCAGCTTGGTCGTCCATTGGGAGTTGTTGCCGACTCCGGAAGCGATGGTGATCGAGCCGCCCGAAGCCAGCTGGATGACGCCGGAGGCGTCCGTACCCTGGGTTCCCTCCCATTCGGCGGCATACAGTTGGATGGTGTTCACGCCTTCGGAGAGGTATTTGCCGATGTCGAAGACGCTGGTACTGGCTGTATTGGGACCGTCCGCCACCGGATAGCCGCCCCAGGGGTTTTCGCTGGTGATCGGTGATGTGGCCCCGGGGTCCAGGTCGCTGATCGACAGCTGGTGCCCGTTGATCCAGACGAAGGCGACGTTGTCGGCCACGACGGACAAGCGGGACATGGTCGTCTGATCGATCCCCTGGCTCGGCGCAACATAGAACGAGGTCTTCAGGGAGATCCCCATCGCCTTGTAGGACTCGTCACCCGACAGGGGCGTGCCGTTGGGGTCTTCGTAATACTGCGACGTGGCGCTGGACGCATTGTTGATGAAGGGCAGCCACATGCTGGCGCCGGTACCGCCCGGCTTGACCCAGGGAGATGTCGTCGTGAAGAGGTCCGTGGCGGTCAGGGCGGCGCCCGTATAGTTCGGAGAGACCGCCGTGGCGACACCCACGGTGCTGATGTTCGACGGCAGGGCGGCGGCGCCGAGCTGGCGGGTCATCGTCTCCAGGATCGTCTTGTCGATGACGGTCAGGCCCTGGGGGGTCTTGAGCTTGCCGTTCTGGATCGTGAAGTCGCCGCCGCGGGTGTAGTAGAAGTTGCGGTCGTCGTCCATGACGAGGAAAAAGCCCTCGCCGTTGATGGCGAAGTTGTTCGCCGTCTCCGAGTCGATGATGTCGCCCTGGCTCCAATCGACCGTGGTCTCGGAGTAGAGGGTCTGCTCACCCGCCCGGTAACTGACACCACGGCTGGGGTTGATGTTCTGGTAGGTGGATCCCCCCAGGAACGTCGACCGGTTGGCTTTAAAGCCGATCTTGCCGGCGCCGGCAACGGAGGAGCTCATGGCTTGGACCCAATTGTCGATCGCCCGGTATGAACCGAGTGACGAATACAACTCGCCAAATGCCATAGAAACCTCCAGCAGGGACAGGATCCCTGCTCAGCCGACGGAACGGATCCATAGGCACAGTCTTCGCTGTCTATAGTATTGGCGAGTCGACCGCCCGGACTGACGCGCTTAACAAGCCTTTGAAGTACATTTGCGCTGCGGGAAACATGCGCGCCCGGCAGGCTCGCGGCCATGTCCGGACCCCAGGCGCCCGCAACGGCGGCTACCGCCGTCGCCAGCGTAAGCCGGCAGTGGCGTGGATGGGGATGTCCAGCCGACTGCCGACGTCCCGGACCGGACGATTCCGGCCGGTTGGCGCCTGTGGGACTACGTTTTGCCCGGGTGCTCCAATGGGGCGGTCCGATCAAGCAGATTCTGCATTTCGGTGGCGTGGTGCTCGGTCTCGATCAGGATGTCTTCCAGGATGCGGCGGGTGGTCGGATCCTGGAAGGCGACTTCGCGGATCAGGGTCTGGTACAGCCTGATCTGCTGCCGTTCCATGGCCAGGTCGACACGGACCATGTCCTCCATGGTGGCGCCCTCCTTGGCGGTCACGTTGTCCTTGGCCGCCAGTTGCCCGATCTCGAAGGGCTCGAAGACGGGAATGCCGCCCAGCTGACTGATCCGCTCACCGAGCATGTCGGCATGGTGCTCCTCTTGGGCGGCATGCTCTTCGAACTCGGCCCGCACGCCGGGCATCGCCATGCTGACGGCCATGTAGCTGTGGTGCTTGTACTGCAGCCAGGCGACGATTTCCGTGCCCCGCAGCTCGTTCAGGCGTTTGATCAGTTGTTCGGGATCACCCTGATAGGTTTCGGTGATCGCTCCGGTCATGGCCACACGCAGGGTCGGCTTGCCGGCTGCGGTGGTGGGCTTGGCGGAATTCTTTTTGTCGACGTGGTCTGCCATCGGCACCTCCTCGCCCTATGGGCGCAGCTCACTCGCGGCAAGCCTACCAGAGACCTCGGCGGCTCCAAACGACGGCAGGCAGGGCATCTCAAGTATTTGGTGAGCTAAAGTCGTCAGGCATGGGCCTCGGCCGTCGTCCGGAATTCCACGGTGTGGTGGGGCCAACAGCAACACATTCCGCCTCAGTGTTCAGGCGGTTGTCCCCGGCAGGTGGACCACGAATGTGCTGCCGCGGCCGAGGGCGCTATCCACGCTGATGTGGCCGCCATGCTGCTCGATGATCATGCGGCAGATGCTGAGCCCCAGGCCTGAGCCACCGGTGGCGCGGGCCCGGGCCTCGTCCGTCCGGTAAAACCGGTCAAAGACGCGGGGCAGGTCCGCCGGGGCAATGCCGAATCCCGCATCCGTAACGGTGAGGGCGATCGTGCCACCTGTGACCTGCGTCCCGATCCGCACGCCTTTGCCGGCGGGGGTATAGCGCAGGGCGTTGCTCACCAGGTTGTCGATGACCTGAACGATCTGGGCTTCATCCGCCATCACCATGGCAGAGCCGCCCTGCAACTCGGTCGTCAGGCTGATGTCGGCGACGTGCGCCGCCGCCCGGTGACGTTCCACGGCATCGGCAACGAGGGGATCGAGCGGGAGCAGGCGCCACGAGGCCGTTGTCACGGCCGAGTCCCCCTGGGCGATGAGCAGCAGATCGTTCGTCAGCCGGGTGAGCCGGTCAATCTCCTCGCCGCTGCTCCGCCACAGGCCCCGGTGCTCTTCCGGCGAGCGCTCCCGTCTCAGGGCAAATTCCGTGTTGCCTTTCAGGATCGCCAAGGGGGAACGCAGTTCATGCGCGGCGTCGGAGACGAACTGTTGCTGTCTGGCGAATGCCTGCTCCAACCGATCCAGCATGTGGTTCAACACGTGGGTGAGCCGACCGAGTTCGTCGGCGACGGGAGCCGTCGGGATCCGTGCCCCCAGGTTCGATTCGGAGATCGCGCCGGCCGTCTCGGTGATCTGCCGGATGGGGGCGATGGCCCGTCGGGCGAGGGCATAGCCAAGGCCGACGACGGCGGCCAGACCGAACAGGCTGAGCACGGTGAAGATCCCGATCAACTGACGTTCGACCAAATCGATGTATTCCCGGGAAACGGCGACCTGCAGCGAAAAGCGCCGACCGTCGTATTCCAGCGGGTAGTAGAGGATCCGGTGTGGCAGGCCCATCATGTGGCGGGACTGGTAGGCCGTCCGGCCGGCGGCGTTTTCCATCAGGGCCGCCCGATCGATTGCGAGTGTCATACCCGCCAGATCCTCCGTTGCGGCAATCACCCGGCCACCCAGGTCGGTGATCTGGACGTGGTGGTGCAACCCGCTGGGATGGGCGATTTTGGGACTGTCGTGCAGGTGGATCCGGCCGCCGGCCTGATCCGTCGCGTAGGCCGCTTCCGAGCGTGCCGTCGCCAGCAGGCCGTTGTCGAGCTGGCGTCCGAGGACACGGGCCAGGCCGCCATAGGTCAGAGCACCCAGAATCAGCAGGACCAGGGCCGTGACGCTGGCATAGGTCCACGTCAGCCGTGAGACGAGCGACCTAGCCATCGTCGGCCTTCAGGACGTAACCGGTCCCCCGCACCGTCTGGATCAGCTTGGGGGAGAACCCTTTGTCGATCTTTTGCCGCAGGTAGTTGATGTAGACATCGACGATGTTGCCCTCGACGGCCTCGAAGTCGTCCCAGACATGCTCCAGCAGGGTCTGCCGGTCCAAGACGTTGCCGGTCTGGCGCAGCAGGTACTCCAGCAGGGCATACTCGCGACGGGTCAGGTGGATCGGCTGGCCCGCCCGGCGCACCTCCCGCCGGATCGGATCGAGCGCCAGATCGGCGAGGCGCAGGATAGGGGATTTGTCGCCATGCCGGCGCAGCAGGGCCCTCAGCCTGGCCAGCAGTTCCTCGAAGGCGAAGGGTTTTGCCAGGTAATCGTCAGCTCCGGCGTTCAGCCCGTCGACACGGTCGGCGACGGCGTCTTTGGCCGTCAGCAGCCGCACCGGCGTCCGCAGGCCGTGCTCTCGGAGCGACCGGCACACGGCAAGACCGTCTTTGCCGGGCAACATCCGATCCAACACGATCGCATCGTAGTCCTGGGTGAGGGCCAAATCTTCGCCTTGGGGGCCATCCCCCGCGACATCGGCTGCGAACCCCTCTTCCCGCAGGCTGCGGGCGAGCAGATCGGCCATCTTGGTCTCGTCTTCCACGATCAGGATGCGCATGGGGCCCTTCTATACAGGCTGGCCGCCCTTTTGTCCGTACCAGGCCTTGATCCAACTGCGGAGCTTGTCCTGCTCCCGACGCTGGGTCGTCTGAATGTTCTTGGCCAGTTGCTTCAGCTCAGGCTTGACGAGCTTTGTTTTGGCCCCCATGTCGATCGCTTGCTGATGATGCATGATCATCGCTTCCAGCCATTTGCGATCGTAGGTGGCCCCAGCCGCCGGGAACATCATGGCCTGCATCTGATCCGGGGTCATGACGGGCACGTCTGACGAGCCGAACCAGTGTCCCCGCCAGTGTTTCATCTGGGCGACTTCTTTGGCCTGGTCGATCTTGACCTGCTTGGCAAACGCCTTGAGCTCGGCGTGTTGGGCCTTGATCATGGCATCGTCGGCCATTTTGATGGCCATCTCGTGATGCGGCACCATGCCGTCGATGAATTGCTTGTCCGCCTGGGTGGCCGTGACGCCGTGGGCACTCGCCCCCTGCCACACAGGCACAGCCAGGAAGGGAAGGACCGTCAGGGCAAGTCCGGCCACTATGGCGGCCCGGCACAGGGTGTGTTTGATGGGCATGTGTGTCTCCTGTGGGCCGGTGACCCTTGGTTCCGGCACGCTGTCGGCGATGATTTTATTATAAGTATATGAATATCTATAACGAGTGTGCATGCAGATACTGCGCTTGGTCAAGGCCAGCGCCGGCCGCACCGCTAAACGCCCGACCGCAGACCGAGTGCCAGCCAGACGGTTTCCACCAGCAGGGCCGCCAGCATTGCCGTAGCCGCAGCCGTCGCTCCCGCCAGGCCCAGTGACAGTCCGAGCAGCGTGCTGCCCAGCAGGGTTGCCGTCCCCAGCCACGTGGCGGCATTCACCCGCCAAGTCCGTCCATTGCCGATCATGAAGCCCTGGATGGCGTTCTGCATGGCCACGAACAGAGGGATGGGCACGCTCAACAGGATGACGGGTCGGACCGCGGCGAATAGGTCGGGGTCCGGCCCCAGAAAGGCTGCCAACACATGGAGACCGGGTGCCGTCGTCCCGATGAGCAGCAACACGACCGTGCAGGCAACGCCGACGCTGGCGGCAAAGCCCAACAGCAGGCGCTGGTCGCCCTGTTCCCGGTTGCGGATGATCACCTGCTGGACCATCCGGGTGGCGTTGGCGATCAGCAGGACCATGCCCCAGGCCGCCGGCCACGCTGCCAATGCGACGGGGGCGTCGCCCGCCCGGGCGACGAGGGCCACCAGGACGGCCCGCCCACCCCAGACGACGAGCATCGAGTTCGCCAGCGGCCAGTAAAACCGCCAAACGCCGCCGAGGTCCGTCGGCAACGTCGTCGGAGGGCTATCCTGCCGCCCGTCCGTCACCTGTGTGACCCCCAACCTGCGGACGGCCACTGTGACCAGCCAGGCTTCGGCGATGACTCCCGTGACCAGGGCCGTGCCTGCCAGCGGCGCCCCCGGCCAACCCGCCAGGTAGCCGACAGCCAGGATGCCGGCGACCAATGCCAGGCGGGCTACACTGGCCCGGCCGATGTCCCGGGCATGGCCGGCCTGGATCAAAAGGCCTTAAAAATAGCGCCGCCACCCAATCGCCGCCGGCCAGAGAACCAGGAACTGCAGCACGGTGCGGCTGGTCCCGAGCAGCTGGTCGGGGATCCCCAGGAGACGGCCGCCGACCATAGCGAAGACCGGTGGCAGCGTCAGCAAAAGGAACAAGCCCGACAGCACGCCGATAGCGAGCAGCACGAAGCGCCACAGGGCCCGCCGTGCCAGCGCCGAGGGCGCCAGGGCGTTCGCTGCATGCAGCACCATGATGATCGGACTCTCGAAGAAGACGGCGAGTGCCTTGGCGACCCCGACGGCGGCCAGATTGGACCGGGCGTCCGGGAGGTGGGCCAGGGTCGTGGTCATCAGCGGATCGCCAAAAGCCATTGTCACGTCGGACAGGGACAGTGGCAGAAACTGCCGCCACAATGCCCCGACCGTCAGCGGTGGTGGCCCTCCTTGTGACGGGTCCCCGTCAGCGCCGGTCACGACT
>JACMPN010000440.1 GCA_014377495.1 Candidatus Sericytochromatia bacterium | reverse complement strand
GGCCTGCGCCCCCCCCGGGCCCCGCGACCCGCCGTCAGGGTGGGGGGTCTCCATCCTACCAGGCGAAGGACGCCGGCACGGATGCCGTCCTGCAGCGCTGCCTGAGCACCGGTCAGGCCTTCTACACCGAGTGGGCCGGCGGCAACAACGTCATCGAGCGGCTGGGGTCCCGCCGCTATGGCGTCGTCCCGATCAAACCGCGTGACGAGATTCTCGGGGTCCTGTTGGTGGACCGGCACGGGGCGGTCGGCCAGGACGGCGAGTTGGAGCTGGTCAGCGTATTTGCCAACCTGGCGGGCTTCGCCATGCTCAATGTCGCCATGGTCCAGCGGCTGGAGGACCACAACCAGGAGCTGGAGCGGACCGTCGGGGAGTTGCAGCATGCCTACGACGAGGTGCAGGGTGCCCAGACCCAGCTGATCCGGGCCGAAAAAATGGCCGGCATCGGCCAGGTGGCCGCCGGCGTCGCCCACGAGATCAAGAACCGGTTCAACGTGATCAACATGGCCGGCTACTACCTGAAGATGAAGCTCGGCGACACCCTGGAACCGACGATGCTGAAGACTCTGGCCCGGATGGAGTCGGAGATCGACCGTGGCTCCAAGATGATCACCGACCTGTTGCAGATGGCCAAGCCGAGCGACCTGCACGTGGAGGCCCTGGACATCGGGACGGTGATGGATGAGGCGATGACGGTGGTCGGCAAGCCGACGATCCGCGTCGAGCGGCGCCTGCCCGAAGGCTTGCCCCAGGTGCTGGGCGACCGGTCCCAGGTGCAGCAGGTCTTCCTCAACCTGTTCCTGAACGCCGTGCAGGCCATGCCCAATGGCGGCCGGCTGATCATCTCGGCCTGGGCCGACGGCGACCAGGTGGCGATCGAGGTCGAGGACACGGGCGTCGGTATTCCGACCACCCACATCGAACAACTGTTCAACCCGTTTTTCACCACCAAGCGGGACGGCACCGGCCTGGGTCTGGGCATCACCCAGGTCATTCTCGAGCAGCACAAGGGCAGCATCGCCGTCCGCAGTGTCGTCGGCGAGGGCACGACCTTCACCGTCCATTTGCCCCAGGCGACGTCCGTGCCGCCCGCCCCGCCCGCAGCGGCCGCCGCCGACGACCGGCACGGGAGCCACCGGATCAACGCCACGGCAGGGCCGCAGGGGCATCCGGCCCATTCCGAGCCTTAGAGACTCTCTCAATCAACGAGACCGAGCCTGGCGCCGTAGGGCACTGCCAGGCAAGGCACAGTGACGACGCGGACGGGGTAGTCCGGTGAGAAACTGTAACGCAGTCCTGGCATTGCCCTACGGCGCCAGGCGACCCCTTGGGAGATTTGCTGTGCACTGCCACTCACCCATGCCTGCGACGGGCCGCCGTGGGCAGTCCCCTGCGGGTGTTAGCATGCAGATAGGCTTCCCGCTTTCAGTGGATTTCAGTTGTGGCGGGGTTGGACCCGCAGTTGCGGTAACGTCGGCATGGGTTGGGAGGTGCAAGGGTGGGTAGCTTCAGGATAATGGCGGCAATCTTGCTGGTCGTGGCCCTGGCCCCGGCGGCATGGGCCGAAGGGGGCAGGGTGACCCTCGGGCCGAACCGGCCGGAATCCGTGGTCGATGCCGAGCGCCTCATCGGCGATCAGCCCAACCGCTATGAAATCACCATCGCCGGACCTGACGATGGCAGTGGCGACGGGATGCTGTTCCTCGAGTTGCGGCCCAACCAGGCGACGATGCACCCGCACATGACCCTGATCAACGATAACGGGGGAGCCGTCGGCGAGGACTTTGCGGATGATGACGGCCTCGTCATCCGCATGAACGTGCCGATCGGTCCCGGGCGCTACATGCTCGCCATCGACGACTCCCACCGGGTCACCCGGACGGCGCCTTATCGGCTGACGACCCGGTTTACCCCGGCATCCGACCGGTTCGAGCCGAACGATACGCCGGCACTGGCCAAGCCTTTGGTCGCCGGGGAAAATGCCCAGATCACCCTGTTCCGTTACACGCGTGGCGATCAGGACTGGTTCAGCTATCAGCATCCGGGTGGCAGGCTTTCGGTCGTCTCGACCATCGCCTCCCTCATCTCCCCGCAGGTGCACGTGTACAACCGGGACAACGAAGAAGTCGGCGCCGGCTTCGTCACCAATCCCGGTGCGGCCCTGCGCTATGC
>JACMPN010000439.1 GCA_014377495.1 Candidatus Sericytochromatia bacterium | reverse complement strand
TGACCTGTTCCACACGGCCTGCAAAGTGCTGGGGGTGACGGCCACCGTCCGCGAAGACGCCCAACGATTGCGGCCCGCCGCCAGTGAAGTCCAGGTCCTACTGTCCGATCCAGGCCGGGCCCGGGAGCGCCTCGGCTGGCAGGCTCAGGTATCGTTGGCCGACGGCCTCGCCCGCACGGCCGAGTGGCTGCAGGCCCATCTGAGCCTTTACCGGACCGAGGGATACCATGTCTGAGGACGGCTTCATTTCACTGGCCGAACCGTTTTTGGGCGAAAATGCCCGCCGTTACGTGCTCGACTGCCTGGAGACGAACTTCGTCTCGTCGGTCGGCCCCTATGTGGACCGGTTTGAGCGGGAATTCGCCGCATACGTCGGTACTGCCCATGCCGTGGCCTGTGCCAGCGGCACGGCAGCGCTACACATTGCGATGCGCCTGATCGACCTTGCCCCAGGTGACGAGGTCCTGGTGCCGACGCTGACCTTTATCGCCTCGGCGAACCCGATTCTGTACGAACGGGGCACACCGGTCCTCGTCGACTCGGAAGCCCGGAGCTGGAATCTGGATCCTGAACCGATCCTGACCGAGTTGTCCCGCCGGGCCCGGGCCGGCGCCCGACAGCCCAAAGCCCTGATGTTGGTACACCTCCTCGGCCGGCCTGCTGATCTGGCGCCGTTGGTCGCGGCCTGCGATCACCATGGCATCCACCTGATCGAAGACGCCGCCGAAGCCCTGGGCGGCCACTACACCGCCGGGCCCTTCATCGGCCGGCAGGTGGGCACGATCGGCCGGATCGGCTGTTTTTCGTTCAACGGCAATAAGCTGATCACGACCGGTGGCGGCGGCATGCTCGTCACGGACGATGCAGCCTTCGCCAAGCGGGCCAAACACCTGACCACCCAGGCCCGACTGCCGGGTGCGGCATACTGGCACGACGAGGTCGGATACAACTACCGGCTGACGAACATGGCCGCCGCCCTCGGCGTGGCCCAGTTGGAGCAGCTCCCGGACCTGCTCGCCCGGAAACGCCTGATCGCCGAACGGTACGGCGCCGCCCTGGCCGCCTTGCCCGGCGTGACGCTGCCGGCAGCGGTGCCGGGATCCACCGCCTCCCATTGGCTCTATTCCATCCTTGTCGCCGATCAGGGGCTGCGGGACAAGCTGGTCACCGCACTGGCGGCCGAACGGATCCAGGTGCGACCGATCTGGACGCCGCTGCACCGCATGCCGATGTACGCGGATTGCCCGAGACTCGGTCAGGACACTGCGGATGATCTGGCGGACCGGGGCCTCAGCTTACCCTGCTCGGCCGGGCTGACGGCCGAGCAGCAGCAGCGGGTTATCCAGGCGCTATACAGCCGGTTGGCCCACTGACACAGGGCTTTCGCGTCAGGCCTAGCCCAAGCCCAGCGGCGGGAAATCGAACCCCGTATTTTGGAGCAGGGTCGACTCGAAGACGGGAAACGCCTTTCTCCAGCCACCCGGACAGGGGATGATCCCCAGGGAAAACATGCGCCTTCGTCCCCAGGTGGGTCGGATGCCTTTGTGCAGGACCCGGCTGGGCTGGAACAGAATCGCCTCGCCGGCAGTTGGGGCCAACTGGATTTCGGGGACTGCAGCGATGCCATGGACTCGATCCAACTCCGTCAGGTCCGCCAAGCGCTCCTGTAGGGGACAGAAGAAATACCCCGTCGGCATGAACCGTTCCGATACCGGACGGGCAATAAAGGCCGTGGCGCCATCGTGGGCGACTTGTCGTCGTCGATGACGTTGTCGCAGAGGGAGTTTTGGCCATAGGACCGCATGTGCAGCCGGATGGGCTCGATATCCTGGGCGCCCGGCCCGTCGGGCTGGGCTGCAGCCGCAGCCGTCAACTCGAAGGACTCTGATCCATGCCGGGCAAGCATGTCATGAAGCAACGGATCGACCTGGATTGGGCCGAAGGTCTGAGTCCCCGCCATCAGGGCTTGCGCGAATACGTCACGATCGTCTCCCCATGGGCCATGGCAGCCTGGGATGCCGATCGGGCGCCGCTGCTGGTGCGATTCAGGGCATGGTGTCACGCAACGCCCACAGGCTGCGGGCAAGGGCCTGACCGGGCATACGCTTGGCATAGGGGGGTCTCCGTACTTGCGTCGAAACGACCGCTTGAACTACGATGGCCAAATGAAACACGCACTGACGGTCAGTCTCTTAGTCCTCGCGGCGGCGTGCGCGCCGGCGGGCGGGCCTGGCTTCGCAACCGCGGACACCCTAGCGCCTTCCACGTTCTCTGCCCCGGGGACCGTGCTAACGACGGCCACCATGCACGGCAAGGTCACGGCCGACGCTGCGATTTTCCCCAACTTGGCGGTCGCCCTTGTGACGGTCAGCGCCACCGTCGCATTCACCAAGGTCCAGAACGGCGCTTATTCGCTCGTTTTGCCTGCGCAGAAGGAACGGGAAGACCGAAACGATAAGAGTCCGACCTTTCTCCACCACGAGAGTTGGGAACTGGTCCTGTTCAACGACCGCAATAACAATGGCCTGTACGAGCCCTACCTCCAAGGCGCAAAATCCAAGGACAAAGACTCACCGCTGCTGACCAACGAATACTACCGTCTCGGCTACAAGGGCTATCTGAGCAACAGCGCCTCCTACAACTTCCTGCCGCTCAACGCCTTTGAGCGTGGCTGGATCGTCATCAGCCGGCGTGGCGGCCAACCCAACCAACACCACCAGGATTTCAGCCGATCGTACGACATCACCCAGTATCAGTAACGCGCCGCTCCCTCTGGCTCGCTGCCCGCTATCGGCTGACGCACAGCGCCGCTGAAACAGGCTCACCGACCACAATGATATGCTTGATCCGGTTCCCCTTCCTGCACGCCTATCGTTGGTTTTGCCATGCGCATCCTCCACTGTGGTCCTGTCCTACCGTCACCGGAGCCCGCCGATGGGCGATCATACCGGGCAGACCCGGAATCGGCCGCCCACAAAGTCATCGCCGTCGACGCCCAGACTTTGACGGCCATCTTTGGCGTCCGCTGCATGGCAGACATTCTCCTGGCCTATGCCAGGGCATACCGCATACAGGTCGCGCACCTCCCGCCCGGCACCGCGACTCACGCCGATTTGCGGGCTGGTTTGCAGACACTGGGCATCGTCATGATCGACAACTGCTCAACACGCCGCCTGCCGCCCGATGGGCCCTCCCCGCCATGCGATCCGGATCCAGTCGAGATTCCGTTGCTGGCCATGGCCGCCATGGCGCTGGCACATGTCCACGAGCAAGCTGGTCAGACCGTCCGGGCCAACGCGTGCTATCAGGAAGTGCTGCGCTATGACCCCGCCGACGCTCATGCCCACTGTGGCCTGGCCCGTCTGGCCGACTCTGGTGAGACGGCCAGACGGCACTGGCGAGACGCAGCGGCGCATGTGCCCATCACGCAAACCGTTGAAACCGGCCGCCGGTTCGGGTTGCCCGGATTGAGTGATGCTGGTGCCAACTTTGCCCAGGACACGGCCTCCCGTTGGTTGGCACAGATCAGCACAGACCGGGCCTTTGAGGACATCCCGGACGCCGTCCGTCTCCACAGCCGCTACCAATGGGATGCAGGCCTGCACGCCGCCCAGTTCCTCCAGGCGCAGGGACGCAGCGATCTGGCGGGCCGCTGCCTGAAAATAGAGTTGGACCACTGGCCCGAAAACGCGCCCGCCCTGCGACTCCGTGGCGAGATGGCCTTCGAGCAAGGCAACTTCGGATCGGCGCAAGCGGACTTCGACCTTGCCGACCGCCTGGAGGCTTGAGCCAATATGCGGATCCTCGTCTGGAGTTTTGTCCCGCCCTCCCCGGATTCGGCTTATTGGCACTGGCTAAAAGGCGGCATGGAATCGGTGGGGCACCAGGTTATCGCCGTCGACGCCTACGCCCTGACAGAGGTTTTTGGCCTGCGGCGCACGGAGGACATCCTCCTCGCCTATGCCCGGGCATACCGGGTCCAGGCGGCCCTCGTCCTGCCGCAAAATTTCGTCGGCCTCGATTTCCTGCAGCGGTTAGGCGCCATGGGCGTCCGGCGCGTGGGATTCCGCTACGATGACGGCCTAATCGCCGGTCCCGGCATGACCAGGCCCCATCCCACACTGTTATCCCTTTATGCCTATGCCGATGTCGCCTGCGACCTGACGGTCACCTGCTGCCGGCGAGCCGTTTCCTACGTGACCGGTGCCGGGTTTCATGCCCCGATCTATCTGCCGTTGCCCTTTGCCTGGCAGACGGTGGATGCGGCGGAAGCCCCGCAAGAGCCGATCATTGTCTACGCCGGCAGCCCAAAATACCAACCTGCAGGCCCGCTCAGTGCCCGGGTGGCCGTCGCCCGCTCCCTGATCGCAGCGGGATTGCCTATTGAGCTGCATCACGATGCCTGGGCCACGGTCCCGGGCTGCGAAGCCGCCGCCCGCCCCACCCCATCCCGGGAGGGCTTCTACCGGATCCTGCGCACGTCGACCGTCAATCTGGTCGTGGCCGCGGACGGAGGGCCGACGATCCATCCGATGGTCAAACTCCTGAATCTGGAGATCGCCGCCGCGGGCGGCATGCAAGTAACGAGCCACTGCGTGGAACTCGCAGACTACTTCACGTCCGAAACCGATATCGCCTATGCCGAGGGCGTGGCAGACTTCGTCACCCAAGCCCGGCATTACCTGGACAATCCACTCAAGGCCCGCCAACTCGGTCGCAATAGCCGCAAGGCGATGGAGCGCTTGGCCGGATGGGATGTCTGGTGGTCCGACGTAGCGGCTCGCCTGGCGGCACAGGGCCAGCCGTTGGATCTCACAGCCCTACCGGTGAGCCCGGACCCGGTCGAAAGCACTCTGTTAGCGGCCGCCAATGCCGCACTGGCCCACGCCTATACAAAGACCGGGGAGACGGTCATGGCCGCAGTCTACGCTCACAATGCCCGCCGCTACGACGCAGCAAAGGAATGACACCGCCATGCGCATCCTCATCTGGAGCTTCGTGCAGCAATCACCCGACTCCGTGTATTGGCACTTCTTTAAGGACGGATTGGAGGCCCTCGGCCACCAGGTCATTGCCGTCGACGCTTTTGCCCTGACCGAAATCTTCGGTCCCCGCCGGATGCAGGACATCCTCCTGACCTATGCCAGGGCCTACCGGGTCCAGGTCGCCTTGGTCGTACCCCAGAATTTCGTCGACACGGATTTTCTCCAGGCGCTTCGCGCTCAGGGCGTGGCGGTCGTGGGCTATCGTTACGATGATGGCTTGGTCGCATCGCCGGGCATGGCTCCCCCGCCGCTCACTGTGCTAAAAAACTTTACCTATCTCGATGCCGCCTGTGACCTCAACGTCACCATCTGCCGAAACGCCATACCACTGTTTGCGTCGATGGGCTTGCCAACGCCCGTGTATCTGCCAACCCCCACGGTCTGGCCACTGATCGACGCTACCCCCAAGCCCCAGCGACGCGTCATCGCCTATGCCGGCAGTCCCAAATACCGGGAAACGGGCCCGCTGTCCATCCGCGTTGCCATTGCCCAAGCCTTGCTGGCGGCAGGACTCCCCGTGGAACTACACCACGACGCCTGGGCAACCGTACCCGGCTGCGAAGCGGCTGCCCGGCCCACACCAACGATGACCGAACACTTCGACATTCTGCGCACCTCCACCGTCAATCTGGCCATCAGCGCCGACTGGGGGCCCGTAATCTTCCCGATGCTCAAGGGCATCCACTTGGAGATCGCGGTCGTCGGCGGGATGATGCTGACCACCCAATGTACTGAACTCGATGATTATTTCACCGCCGGCACCGACGTTGCCTATGCTGAGACCGTCGAGGACTACGTTCGCCAGGCCCGTTACTACCTGGACCACCCCGAAGAAGCCCGGCGACTCGGCCGCAGTGCCCGCAGCGCCGTCGAGCGTGTCGGCAACTGGAGTCTGTGGTGGTCCGGTGTGGCCGGGCATTTGGCAACGCACGGCGTGACGCTCGACCTCGACGCCCCGGCCCGGCAGCCTGATCCGGCGGAGACGACCGTCCTGGGCATGGCCGCCACCGCCCTCGCCCATGCCCACGAACAGGCTGGCAAACCGGTTCAGGCCGCGATTTATTACAACGAAATGCTGGCGTATGACCCGCATGACTATAGTGCCCATTGCGGTCTGGCCCGCCTGGAAGCAACCGGCGAAACAGCGCGGCGACACTGGCAGGCGGCACACGCCAACATCGGTAAGACCCTCTGCGTCAAGTTGCCAAACCGCCTTAACTGGCCTGGAATCGGCGAGCAGGGCACGAATTTTGCGGTGGAGGCGGCGTACCATTTGGCCCGCACCGGCATGGCGGACAGAGACTGGGATGCCTTGATGCAGGCCATGCCGACGCTGGTGCAGTTCGATCATGAAGTGGCACCGCCTGTCATCACCTGGCTGACCGAGCAAGGTCTGACCGATCTGGCCGGGCGCTGTGCGGACCTCCACGTGGCGTTCTGGTCGGAACTGGCTGATGCCTGGCACCTGCGGGGGGACATTGCCTTTGATCAGGGACGGTATGCCGCAGCCAGTGCTGATCATGCACGGGGCGATGCCATCGTGGGGCGGCCCTGATCTGCGACATTCACTGCAAGGTCCAAAATCCAGACACCACCTGACCCCATAAGGACACGGTAGCTCTGCCCAATTCGCCCCCAGTCTGCGGTTCAGACGTTTATGCTACAGGTGCCGTCGGTCGTAATCAGGCAATCAGGCAACGGAGCGACTCATGCCCAAACTCAGCATTCTGGTGCCGACGTACAACCGGTGCGATTACCTGCGTATCTGTCTCGACAGCCTGCTGACCACGACGGTGTCCTGTGAGATCCTCGTCGGTGACAATGCCTCTAGCGACGGGACGGCGGACCTGATGGCGGGGTACGACGATCCCCGATTCCGTTACATCCGCCATGCCACAAACACCGGCCCCTGGGGGAACTACAACGCGCTGCTGGCGGCGGCGACTGGCGACTACGTCTGCCTGTTCGGCGATGACGACATGGCCCTGCCGGGCTGCTTCGAGCCCAAGGTCGCCATTTTGGAGGCCGAGGCGGATGTGACGGCCGTGTTTTCCAACCTCTCCGTGATGGACGACGTGGGCACATTGCGATCCGGATCCGTCCACGGGGCCCCCGAAGTCAGCTATTTACGGGGACGGGATGACTTCGCCCACCTGCTCATCAACTGCTGTCTATCCTGGCAGTCCCTCGTTTTCCGGCGGAGCGTATCTCAGCAGATCGGACCGTTCGTGGAGACCTCCGGGCTTTTTGCCCTGGATTGGGACTTCCTGATCACTTTGTCGGCGGGCCGCACCTTCGCTTACATCAATGAACCGCTGGTAGCCGTCCGCATGCACCACGACAGCATCAGCAACGGCTACACCTGGGGTAACGGCTTGCTCGTAACCGACACACTGGCCATCTGGCACAAGTGGCTACTGGAAAGCGACTTGTACCCGGTCATCGGCGAAACCACCTGGGCACAGATGCGAAAAGTCCTGAACGGCGCCGTGGCGAATGCCTTCGGGGCGAACTCACCTATCCTCCCCCAGTACGTGGAGATGTTCCATGCCATGAAAGCCGCCTATAAGCAGCGGATGGAGCGGCGCTTTGGCCTGGAGCGCCGCCGACTCTGTCCCGACGGGCCTGAACTTGACGCACATGGTGTGCCAATCTTCCGGCAGGGCCTGCCGCCCCTGCTGATGAGCGACCACAAACCGATCCTGTTTTTCCACCACCCGGACTGGCGGGAGAACCGCTGGCGGGACGTCGTCCGCAGCTTCGTGCAGGCTTATCAGGGCCAGGCCAGTGTCGAACTCCTGCTTTGGCACGACCCTGCTCAGGGCGTCCCCTTTGAGGCCGCCATCCGCGACCTGCAAACGGCCTTTCTGTCCGCCACCAGCGATCCGGCCCAGGCACCGGACGTGACGCTGCTCCCCGATCCCCTGGACCTGCCGGGATTGGCCAGTCTCTACGCTGCCGCCCACGTCATCGTGGCCGCGGGCGATCCGGTGATGCTGAGTCGCGGCAGCCGCTGCAGTCCGACGGTCATGGCCCAGATCACCCCGGAGGCCTGGCGGCGCGTGGGTAACCAGCTCGGTTTATCCTGAGTCTCAGCCGCACCCGACACCACCTTGTCTGACCCTGCGAGGCACCCATGCGCATTTTGATCTGGAGCCACGTCCCACCTGCGGCGACATCCGGCTACTGGCTCTGGCTCAAGGCTGGCATGGAAGCAGCCGGCCATCAGGTCATCGCCCTTGATGCGCTCGCTCTGGCCTCCCTCTACGGTCCTGTCGGCATGCAACGTGTCATCCTGCACTATGCCCGGGCCTATGCCGTCGATGCCGCCCTAGTCGTCCCGAGCAACATCGTGGAGCCGGCGCTGCTCCAAGGGTTGCGACAGTTAGGCTGTGCCCTGATCGGCTTGCGTTACGATGACGCCATCTACGTCGGCCCGGGACTGCCACTCAAGGCGATGGGTGTTTTGCGCGGGTTAACGGGGCTCGATGCGGGCTGCGACGTGGTGGTGACCGTTTGTCAGCGGGCCGTCACCCTGTTCGGTGAACTCGGCTTGCCGATCCCGCACTATTTGCCCGTCCCGTACCCGTATCCACTCATCTCAGCCGAACCGTTGCCACAAGAGCCCGTGATCCGCCTCTCTGGCAGCGCCCGCTACGTCGCCGGTGACCGGGACAATTGGCGGATCAGTGTTGCCCGGGCGCTGCTGGCGGCAGATCTGCCCGTCGAACTGTGCCACGACAGTTGGGCGCAGGTGCCTGGACTGCAAGCGTTTGCCCGGCCGACACCGACTTTGGCGGGTTTTTTCCACGGCTTGCGCACAGCGACTGTCAACGTCAGTCTGCCCTCCGATTACCTGCCGCAGCCGGTGCCCGGCGTCCGGCTGCTCCATCTGGAAACGGCTGCCGCCGGGGGCATGCAGGTGACAAGTCCGGCTGTCGAGCTCGATGATTACTTCGTCGCCGACACTGATATCGCCTATGCCGACAGCGTGAACGGCTTTGTCACCCAAGCCCGCCACTACCTGGCTCACCCGGACTCTGCCCGCCAACTTGGCCAGAGCAGCCGCAAGGCCTTGGCCCGGGTGGGAGGGTGGGATGTCTGGTGGACACGGGTCGGCGAGCTCTTGGCAGCCAAAGGCATCACCCTGGATCTGGCGGCTCCCCATCGTCCGCCACGGCCGGACATGGTACTGACGCTGTCGCTGGTGGCCGCCAGTTTGGCCCACCTTCACGAAGCTGCCGGAGACATGGACACGGCGGCAACTTATTTTGATGAACTGCTCGTCTACGACCCGAATGATTATGCCGGCCTGACCGGCAAGGCCCGTCTGACCACCGATCCGGAAGCGGCCCGGCCATACTGGTTGCAGGCGTTTTCCGGCATGGCCTCCACACGAGAACTGGTGACACCGGCGCTCTTTGGCTCCCAGGCCTTCCTCACCGGCACGGACTTCGCCTCCGAGTCAGCATCTCACTGCCTGCTGATCGCCATGGAGACCGCCCGGTATGACGAGGTCATTACCATCCTGACCAAGCTCTCACCGACCAACGTCGCGATCGCCCACACCATGGCGCTGCAACTGCTGGAACACAAACAAGGCAGCCATTGCGTCCAGGCCCTCGATCTGGCCATCCAGCATTGGCCGGAGGATACGCGCTCGCTGCGACTGCGCGCCAAGATCCACCTACACTACGGCCGGGTTGCCGAAGCCGATGCCGACGATGCGAGGGCCGACGCCTTCGAATCGGCCGCAAGGGCTGGAGTCTAGGTCGCCGAACAGTGCCGTTCAGTCACCCAGGAGCGGCCAGGAGCGGTCGCGCTCTGAGAGGATCGAGGCGGCGACCGGCCACGGTATGGCCAGGTCAGGGTCATCCCAGCGCAATCCGGATGCAGCCGCAGGCACGTAGGGCGCCGACATCTGATACAGCACCTCGACGTCGTCGCACAGGGTCTGAAACCCGTGGGCCATCCCCTCCGGCACGTAGAGTTGCCGGCCGGCGGCGGCGTCCAGATCCACCGCAGTCCACTGCCGAAAGGTCGGCGACTCCGGCCGCAGGTCGACGATCACGTCCCATATGGTACCCCGGACGCAGCGGACGAGCTTGGCTTCGTCATGCGGCTCGCGTTGAAAATGCAGGCCCCGCAAGGTGCCCCGCCTGGCATTTACGGACACGTTGCACTGAGCCACCACCGGATTCAGACCGTGTGCCGCAAAGGTCTCGGCGCAGAACGTCCGGGCGAACGAGCCCCGCTCGTCACCCAGATGGGTCAGGGTGATCAGCCAGGCCCCCGCCAGCGGGAGCGGCTGGAATTCCACGTCTAATCCCCGATCACGGCGTAGGAGATGCGCGGTTCGAAAGGGAAGCGGCGCACCCGCAGGCTCGATAGCGGCAAACTCTCCATCACTGCCGTCGTTTCACCGGGAAAGGCTTCCTCGTTCAGTTCATCAAAGACGATGATGCCGCCCTTGGGGATCCGGGGCAAAAATCGCTCCAAAGCAATTTTGGTCGGGGTGTAGATGTCAAAATCCAGATACAGGCAGCTAATCACCAGATGGGGATGATCGAGCAGATACTGGGCGCTGGTCTCGGCAAAATCACCACGGACAACCTGCACCTTGGGAAAATGGGCCAAAAAGCGGTTCTGGTCATAGACGCTGACCGCCCGCAACAAATCCTCGTAAGCATCCGGGGCCGCGAAACCGCCCGGATGGAGATGGGCCGACTTGCGCTCGGGCAACCCCTGCAGATCGGCGTCGGCGATGTCGGGGAAGCCCGTGAAGGAATCGAAGCCGATGATCCGGCGCTGGAAGTTGTAGGGCTCGAGGATCGTGCTGATGTTGGCGAAGGCCATCAACCCGCCGCCAAAGAGCACGCCGCATTCGACGATCGAGCCCTGCACGTCGGCGACCTGCTTGAAAATCTCGTACCGGGCCAAAAACCGCGCCATACTCTGGCGGGGCACGTATTTGGCGAAGTTCTCCAGCTTTTCGGTGTTGGAGCCGGGGCTCTCCGTGAAATACCGATCGAGCGCTTCACGGTAGGTGTAGTCACCCGGGTGCTGGGTGCGCGGGTCGTGCATCGTGGGCGAGGGGTCGTGGTCTGCCGTCATGGGGATTACCTCTTGGCGAGTATCTCGGCGATAAAGTCGGTCGGCAACGGGGCGAAATCGGTCCCCCGCAAGAAATCCCCCAGGGTCGTGCCGCGGGCCCGACCATCGACGTTGGGGGCACGGCGGCCCTGGATCAGGTCGCCACGGTGTACCGTCCGCAAATCGATGCTGAACCGGGTCCGGTCCGTCGTGTTCGGCACACTTTCGTGCAGGTGTACGGCCGAAAAGTTGAAGAGCGTGGCCTGGGGACCGACCAGCAGCAGATCACGACTCCGATCGATCAATTCGATGGGCAGCGGGTGTTGCCGGGTGTCGGCCGTGATCATCGTCGCCGCCTGCTCACGGCCGACGATCGTCCAGTCCCCGTAGTCAAAATCCGCGGAACTGTTGGCGACCGGCACGGTGTAGTAGTCGGGGAAGAAGCGCAGGGTGCGTTCGGGCACCACGTCGTAGACCGGCAGCCACCAATTTATCTGGGCCTCGGGACTGGAATACCAGATGTCCCGATGGAGCTGGTAGGCGTAGCCCATGCCTGAGGTCAGATAGCCGCCGGCCGTGATCACCCGCAAGCGAGGCACGTCAAAGTAGGTTTCCGCCAAATCGCAGCCCAGCTCAGACAGGATCGCCTGGACGAGACGCCGGCTCTCCGGATGATTGGTGAATTTGCGTTTCAATGCGCCGATGATGGGCACATAGTCACTGACCGGCATCGTGAACTGGGCGAACTCGGGATCCCGGTCACCGAACGCCTCGATCGCCAGACTCCTCGCAAACTGACAGAGATTCTGCACGCTCGGGAGGGCCGCATACTGGAAAAAATCACCCTCGAAGAGGCGTTGGCGCCGGTCATCGTCGGGTAACGCGACATCCAGGTACATGTCATACATATCAGCCGACTTTCGCCGACAACCGCATGTCGGGACCACAGGAGAATTGGACAACCTTCGTCAGGGCAGATCAAACTTCGGACCGTGGCACGGAGATAGCGGCGGGCATATGGCCATGGATCCCCCGCAGTCTAATACATCCGGCCGGGTAGAGTTCTGTCCGGTCCGGCGATGCCATGACGTCATTCTGACAACGCCGCCCGCCGTCGCAGGTACCGCATCTCGGCGAGGATCGCCACCGTGTCGATTGGGGTGAATCCCGACTCCGGAAACCAATGCACGATACGGTTCACGACCGATTCCTCACCGACCGGCCCTTTGCCGTCCCGGGCCTGATCGGCGGCCATTTCCGCCTGCATTTCGGCATCGGTCAATTCTCGCCGGAGAGCCCCTTCCCGAGCGGCCACCATCCGATAAAACAGGCTGTTCATCAAGGCCAGCTGAAAATGGCGGATGCGGACCTTGGGCTGTTGCAATGCTGCTTGGGCGTGCTGCACATCGGCATACCGGGAAACTGGATCCGCTGCCGCATCCAACGCCGTCACCAGGCCCACCGAGGCAACCGCCCTGGCATAGGACCAATCGATGACGGCGTTGCGCTTGGCCCCGGCGGGTTGCCCCGATGGTGCCGGATCGGGCAATGGGGTCATGGTCCCACCCAGTAACACCACCGGAAAGCCAGCGAGGGAAAACACCAGTCCATCGGTATCACCGAATCGGGCCACAGGCGAGTCGAACGGCTGCACGACCGGCTGATACCCCTCGGCGACCGTCCCTGCTGCCCGCAGGGCGCGATCGGCCAAGCCTAACGAGCGGGGATGGCTGCCAGCGGTGATCCGAAAGACTCGGTCCTGCTGGCCGCCGCCCCCGAGCCTTTCCAGGACGATGACGGCGGCGATCCGTTGCCCTTTGGCGAGGGCCCGGGCGACGAAATGCCGGGCTCCGGCAGACCCGCCGGGCAAGGCGGCCCCATTCAGGTGGACCAGCTGGACCGTCTTGGCCAGATGTCGGCCCGTGAACAGGTGGGCCGCCTCGAGGAGGGCCGCCGTGCCCGTAGCACTGTCACTGTCGACCAGGAGCACCGTCTCGTCGCTGTCCCCGGGGATTGTGGCGATGACGGTGGTATGGGTCTGACCCTGCCACTCATAGGGTTGCCCGGCGACTGGCAGGCCCAGACTGGTGTAATAGGCCCGCAGATAAGCATGCAGATCGGCGAGTTGGCTTTCGGGGTGGTTCATGGTCAGGTTGGTGAATGACGCCATCCGGTCGGGCAGGCCCGGCCAGGGCAACGAGGTCCGGCCTGTCAACAAGTCGGTGTGCGCCTTGTACCGTTCTGCATTGAATGGCCCCAGGGACGGGACCGCCGCCGTCACCGGCTGGATCTGGGCGGCAAACCGGTCCAGGCGTTGCAGCGTCAGGTGGGCCGGCCCATGGCGGTTGATCTCCCGGACCGACAGCCGCAGAAGCCGCTGCCGGATCAATTGCCAACCCGGCACGAGTTGGGTGGCCATGGCACCGGACAGTTGCACGTCCTCCGGCAAGGCCAGCATTAGGGCCACCGCATCCCGTTCGGCAGTCCCCAGCCGGGCTTTCAGGCGCAACGCCGTCTGCAGGGCCTGCGCCCGGTCCATCGTCGCCCCTGCTGCGGGGCCGGGCGCGCCCAGAGTGAGCAGGCCACCGGCAATCAGGGCGGCAGCGAGGCGACGGCGGAACATGGGACCTCCCGGAACGAGGGGGAAACGGGCCGATGCGCCCACCAGTAACGTGGCCCTACGGGCGTTTAAGCTTGATGTTCAGGGTCACGATCGGACCCTTGGGGAACGGGACCGTGGCCTCGAACGGTGCATAGCCGGGGGCCACAGCCTGAATGACCACCGTGACACCCCACGGGACGGCATTAAACGCATAGTGACCGGTCATGGCCACACTGATTGCCGAATCGGTACAGCCACCCAACAGGGCCCCATTCGTCGTCTTGGCCGTGACCCGGGCGTCGAGCACCGGCGTGCCGGCCTCATCGGTGATGGTGCCCTGCAGGCTGCCGAAGACGAAGCCACAGCAGGTGTCGGATGGCGTGGACGGGCAGGGTTGCGGGGTGCTGCCGGGCAACGGCGTGGCCGGAGAGCCCGGCCTGACGGAAGCGACAACAGAGGGACTGGCACTGCCCGGACGGGTGGGGATCGTGATCCCCGGCCCCGGCGGCTGTGGCGGCGTCATGGAGGTACAGCCACACAGCAGGCACAAGGCCAGGATGCCCGCACGCAAGGTTGGCTGCAAACCGTTCCCCCTTTGATCCCGCAGGTGACTCAGACGCCCATTCTAGCACCCCAAAGGCTGTAACCAACGTCTCGGCAGGAGCCTACCCGCAACAGTCCCCCGCGATCGTTGGTACGATAGGCACAAAATGACGGAGACAACGCCATGTACCTGGACCCCAACGCCCTCAGCCCCCAAGACGCCTACAAGTTCATGATCGGCGCCATCGTGCCCCGGCCCATCGCCTGGGTCTCCTCGGTGAGCCCGGAAGGCGTGGTCAACCTCGCCCCGTTCAGCTTTTTTACGGGCATCTGCGCCAACCCGCTGACCCTGTGTTTCGCCCCGATGCGCCGCACCGACGGGACGACCAAGGACACGCTGAATAACATCACGGCCACCCGGGAGTTCGTCGTCAACATCGTCAGCGAGCCGTTGGTCGAGGCGATGAACCGGTCATCCGAGCAGTTCCCCCCTGACGAATCGGAGTTTGCGGCGACGGGCCTGACCGCCGTCCCCAGCCGGATCGTCACCCCGCCCCGGGTTGGCGAATCGCTGGTCCAGTTCGAGTGCCAGGTCCACGAGATCGTGACGATTTCCGAGGCCCCGTTGGGCGGCTCCCTGGTCATCGGCCGGGTCGTCGCCCTGCACGTCGACGAGGCGATCTACCACAACGGCCGTATCGATCTGGCCGGCCTGCAGCCGATCGGCCGGTGTGCGGGACAGACCTATGTGCGGACGACGGACGTGTTCGAGCTGGCCCGGCCCGATGCCTCGTATATCGGCAAATAGCCAACCGCCGGCCCCGGCAGGCATAATCATGTCATGGCCACCCCCGACCGCTCCCTAGTTCGCGCCTGGACGTTTTACGACTGGGCGAACTCGGCATACACGCTGACGATCACCTCGACGGTCTTTCCCATCTACTACGAGGACGTCACCCGCACCGCCACCTCAGATGCGGTGCAACTCTTCGGGTTGTCGATCAAAAACGCCGCCCTCTACTCCTTTGTGTTGGCCTTTGCCTATCTGATCGTGGCGATAACCTCGCCGATCCTCTCCGGCATCGCCGACTACACCGGCCACAAAAAGCGGTTCATGCAGTTCTACTGCAACCTGGGGGCCCTCTCCTGCGCCCTGATGTACTTTTTCGAACGGGACACGCTGTGGATCGGGCTGCTGACGATCATCGGCGCCAGCGTCGGTTATTGTGGCAGCCTCGTCTTTTACAACGCCTACCTGCCCGAGATCGCCGCCCCCGAAGACCAGGACCGGGTCAGCGCCCAGGGGTTCGCCATGGGCTATATCGGCAGCGTCATCCTGCTGCTGTTCAACCTGTCGATGCTCATGCAACCGGCCTGGTACGGGGGCATCAGTGGCAGCATGGCCGCACGGGTCGCCTTTATCACCGTCGGCGCCTGGTGGTGGGGGTTCGCC
The DNA here is from genome assembly GCA_014377495.1 of Candidatus Sericytochromatia bacterium. GTDB lineage: Bacteria > Cyanobacteriota > Sericytochromatia > JACMPN01 > JACMPN01 > JACMPN01. Next base: position 898 of record JACMPN010000439.1, on the reverse strand, counting down.
CAGATCACGTTTGCCGCCCTGCCCGCCGGCACAGCCACCAAGTCCGGCACCGGCCGTGTCTGGCTGAACGGCTACCGGGAGTTGCGGCAGGTCTTTGCCCAATTACGGCAGACACCCCGGCTGACCCGCTTCCTGCTGGCTTTCTTCGTTTACAACATGGGCGTCCAGTCCGTCATGCTGATGGCCTCCCTGTTCGGCAAAAAAGAGGTCCACCTGCAGACCGGGCAGCTGATCATCACGATCCTGATCATCCAGCTCGTCGCCGTCGGCGGGGCTTTCCTCTTTTCGTCGCTGTCCCGGTCATACGGCAACATCCGCACCCTGCAGATCGCCACGCTGGCCTGGATCGGCGTCTGCGTGGCCGCCTACTTCGTCTACACGGCCCAGGGGTTCTACGCCATCGCCATGGCGGTCGGTCTCGTCATGGGCGGGATCCAGGCGCTCTCGCGCTCGACGTACTCCAAGCTGTTGCCGGAGACCGCCGACCACGCCTCCTATTTCAGTTTCTTCGATGTCTGCGACCGCATGGGCACGGTCTGCGGCATGGCCATGTTCGGCGCCGTCACCGTGTATACGGACACGCTGCGCCAGCCGATTTTGGCCCTGCTCGTCTTTTTCGTCATCGGCTTCCTGCTGCTGATGCGCGTGCCGTCGCTCTGTAAGACGCAGGATTTGCCCGCCGAAGGGGTATAACCAACGGGATCAAGGGAGGTCTTTGCCATGTCCGGAGAAATCACCAAGCTGCCGTCATTCGTCGCGACCGGGGAAACCCAGGACGCAACACAGGCCGGGCCGCCTCCGGCGGCCACCAGGCCCAAGACGGAGCCCACCGTCTCCGGGCTCCGCGAGACAGACAGCCTTGCCGCCACCCATCCCGCCCATGCCCCGGCCTTGACCG
>JACMPN010000438.1 GCA_014377495.1 Candidatus Sericytochromatia bacterium | reverse complement strand
GTCGAAGCCGACGCCGTCGTAACTGCCGCCATGGTCCCAGACATCGAATATCACTTTTCCGGCACCTTGGCCCCGCACCCGGACGCGACGCAGGAAATCCTGGAATGTCGCCTGCTGCGCCATGTCAGCGGTGGCGTCCTCGTATAGGTACGCCCCGTCATTGCCGAAATAGTTGTCCGTGGCGTCCTGCCTCAGCCCTGCCAGATCCACGACTTTGACGCCTTGCCAGCCCGCCTTGCGGGGGCCCCCGAAGGCCACCACCAGATCCACGTTTTGCCGCTCGTCGGGCGAAAGGCTCTCAAAGCCTTTCAGAAGTTCCCGCAGGTCGTTGCTGCCGGCGCCGGCCGTGCTGCGTGCCCCACTCGCCGTTTCGTCGGCGGTGCCGTCACGCGGGGCCACGTCGTCTTCGAGATCGCTGCCGACCATGTAGATGGCCAGCAGCGTCCGGCCATTGGCAGGTGCGGTCGCTGTCGCGCCGCTGTCGAACCGGTTCCCCTGGCCACCGGGACGTCCCGACCCTGGCGTCAGCAGTCCTGCGGGCAGACACGCACTCACGCACAAAGTCAGGGCCACGCAGATGCATTTTTGGGTGAATCGAAAACCGGCGCTGGGGGCATGAGTCACAGACAGATCCTTTGGCATCAATACAGCAACGACGACACTGGCTGTGAATGGCTAATTTGCCGTTTCCCACGAGCCATGCATCGTGCGGCTCGATCCACCCCGAGAACCGCCCAGAAAAAAGGCCCCCTGTTAACCAGGGCTTGGCTTTCAGCCTGCTTTGGCTTTGGCAATGACCTGGCCGCGCAGGTCAAAGGCTTGCTTGGCAACCCAGGAAAGGGTGGCGATCTGTTTAGGGGTCACAATTGCATACTGTTCAGGGGTTAGCGCTTCAAACGTCCCAAAGTTCAGGTACCCGAACAGGACAGCGAGATTTTTAGGGGTCACGGCTGCCACCTGCTTGGAGACCAGGTACCCGATCTGCACCGCGCCCAAGGCTGCGATCTGGGAATCGGTCAGGGCTGCGAACAGTTGGGGATTCACGTCTCCTATCGCGGTGTATACCAGCGAGGGGATCTGGTCTGTGGTCAGGGCTCTGATCTGGGTCGTGGACATGACATTGAGCTGCCCGGCCTTCAGGTGGACGATCAAGCGTTCCGGAATCTGTTTGATCTGGTTCACAGTCATCGCTTGGATATCGGAAGTGGTCAAGCCCCTGACGTCCAATTCGCCCCAAAATACGATCCGGGAGAATTTCAAGGTCTGTTTGACCGTGGCCCGATCCCCTTCCGCGTCTGGAGCCAAATCGCCAGGCACGGCATCAGTGCAACCAACGAGGATCAAAAGTGCGGCTGCAACCACAATTCTCTTCAAGATGCAGGTCTCCCTATCAAGTACCAATGTCGGAGCAGTTTAGATGACAAGATACTCAGCCGTCGAGACTCTCAGGAATGGCCGGGCTTAACAGGATTGTCTTTTTGAGATGATTTGTTTTGTCATGCCGCAACGAAGTCAGTACTTTATTCACTAAAATATCGTTGGGATTTCCCATCGGAACCTCCCAGCTAACGGCCGTCTCAGGCCTCCGAGTGTCCTAGACAACGAAATAGATTTGAATTCTTCGTACATATAATTCCAGTTAAATTTCCGGCTTGACAGGGACGGGGGGCGTCGGCATATCCTTACCCGGCGGCGAATGAGGAACCAAGGCTGTTTGCACTGTGAACCTTTTCATACGTTTATTGACCTCACTATCAAGGTTTCCCATTGAAAAAATCCGTGCTTTTGGTGTTGGCCGTACCCTTTTTCGTCGGTTTGGTGGCCTGTACGGCTGCCACCTCAACTCCTGCCGGCACTGAAGCTGACCGGGCACTGCCGACCGCTACCCGCAGCGGGCCCCCATCAGGTCCGAGCACAGGGCCCGTGGGAACGGGCGGGTCTGGGACACAGGGTGGAACCGCTCAACAGCAACCGAATACACCCTATGGCCCCGCAATCCCGGGCGGCACCCAACCGCCGTCCAAAACAGGGCCCTCGTCGCCTGCGGCCCAACCGACGAGCACTGCAGGCTCGTCGTCGACCACATCCCCGTCACAGTCGGCCATCCCGCCGTCGGCACCGGCCATCCAGAGCATCACGGTCACGATGCACCGAATTCCTGCACGACCGTGATCCCGCCAAGCTTCAAGTCTAGGTTGGCCACGTTGGGGGCCTGGGCTTGACTGTTTCCAGTTCAGCGCCGAAGCGTTTGAGACGTCGCCCGACGTGCCCGACAGCGACGGTCAAATTGTTTATTGATTGAGGACTTCCGCGAATGACACACGTGCGACTTTTAACGGCCCTACCGGTAATGTTCGGCATGGTGGCCTGTATCGCAATGCCCACCACCCCAGTAAACGACGAGGCCGATCGGGGACTGAAGGCCGGGCTGACTTCGCCGCAGACACGGCCAAGCACCTCCGGCAGCACCTCGCCGAGCGGGACCAAGGCCACCCCACCGCCCAGTACAGCCGGTGGTACGTCCACTGGGAGTAAAGAGGTTGAGGGGGTCCCGTCTGTTGACTGCGGCCCCGGCGCCCAAGCTTCGACAGATAAGCCCATGCCGGGAACCGCTTGCCCGTCAGCCTCGCCGACACCGAAGGTCAGCAGCACGCCCGTCGAAACGCGGGGTACCACATCGAACCCATCAGCCTCACCCACCCCAACGAGGCAGGCTCCCTAACTTCTTTGCTCAGCGGTTCAGGGTGATTCGGGCGAGAACACCCCGTCCTCACCCTCCCGAGGTCCGACCGTGGTCTCGCCAATCGCCGAGCCCAGGCTTGCCGTATCGCAAGCCTGGGCTCGGCAGCATCCAGATCAGATCCAATTGGTCGACTGCCTCCCCCAAATTGAGGCTGACGGCAGCGTATAAGGTGGCAGCATGGCAACGACAACGTGGCGAATCCAGTCCCGACAGGCGGGTGCGCTGATAGCTGCCTTGTCGCTGATGGCAGGGTGCGTGCCAACGGCCATGGTCCCGCTCCGCCGCAGCCTGGAAGCTGGGCCCACTTTCGCCGCTGCCACGGCCACCCGCGGGGTGACGGGGCAGGCCACGGTGGCCGGAGTCCCGTTGGCCAACGCGACGATTTACGTCCACGACCCCATCGCCAACGCCAAGCCTGGCCCCTCGTCCGGCGATGCCGACACGCGCCTGACCTATGACGGGCCGGAGATCCGCACCGATGCGGAGGGCCGTTTCAGCCTGCCGCTCACCGTCAAACCCGGTCAGGCCGCTTACCTGTTTATCTCCGACGGGTCCCGTGCCATGACCGCCCTGATCGGGCCCAGCCAGACCGCCTACGGGGGGTCGGGCCTCGTGGCGTTCAGTCCGGCACACCCCCTGCAGGTGGATGCCGATACGACGATCACGGCCAGCCTGCTCGTCGGCAAGATGGCCGCGATGGGCCGGTTTGCAGCAGCAGGTGCTAAAGGATTTTTGGTTCAGGCACGGGTGCTGAATGTCCTGAATTTCGGTGCCGGAAAAGGCTCGTTTCAGCTCAAGACGATCGGCGGCACCGACAATCGGGATGCCGCCTTTGCCACCAGTCTGGCCCGGCGGATGGCGAATTCGGACCCACGGGTGACACGTCCCCCCCGGGCGTTGCGCACGAAGCGGGAGATCAAACTCGTGCAGGGAATCTTCAACACGGTGTTTGCCACCAAGGCCGCCGCCACCGTAGAAATCGGCGAGTCCTATCAGGCTAGTGTCCAGTTGATGGCGGCCATCGTCGAGGTACAGCCGAAACTCGTCGACACGGCGATGGGGATCATCGTCGCGGCCAACACGGAGATGGTGCTCGACGCCGTCAGGAGCATCGGGAACCTCGCATCGTCCCTGGGGCCGGTTTTGGCGCAGGCGGCCGACATCGAACTCGTCCAGGTGACCGCAGCCGCCGAGGACAGCCCGACGTTCCGGGGCGATGCTCTGAACGCCCGTCCCGTGGCAACGACAACGGGGGCTACGGTGGACATCGCTGCCTCAGTGAACGGTCAGCAACTGGTCGGTGCGTCCGTCAGGGTCTTGCTGGCCAAGGATCTGTCGGTCCTCGCCGACGGTCTGACGACGGATGCCAAAGGGCACGTCCTGCTGCCACTTTCCGTGCGGCTGGTCCCCAGCACCCTGATGCTCCCC
>JACMPN010000437.1 GCA_014377495.1 Candidatus Sericytochromatia bacterium | reverse complement strand
GTTGATGTTGGCGTTGATCACATCAATCCAGGCGTCGACCGCTTTCAGCGATTGGATGGTGGCGGTTTCAATGGCCATGGCTACCTCACCAGGTTCAAAACTGCATCCGTATTGGTCTGGCTGATCTGCAGCACTTTCGTCAGGGCCGAAAACAGTTTTTGTGCCAGGCTCAGCTCCGGCACCGACTGAGTCATGCTGGCGTTCGACGATTCCAGACTTTTGGTCAAGAGGTTCCCGGTCCCGTTACGGCCCGGCATGTCGATCGGTACAGGTGTCGTCGGTTGGTTGTTCCATTGCCAGACGGTCGATCCATATCGGGTGAACTGCAGATCACTGCCAGTGGACGGCCCATTGGCCACCATCAGGTCAGCAGGGTCGGTATAGATCATCTGCTGGATCTCAGCGGCGGTCGGGACGGCACTGTCCGGGAAACCAGCCGTGAGGCGGGACGCCCACAAAGCCGGCTGGGCGGAGCTCAGCACCACGCTGCCGATGGTGCAGTTGACGTTCACCGATTCAAAGAGCGGGCCCTCAAAGGCTTTAAAGGCGACGACATTCGCCCCCGGTCGCAGATATGGCTTGATGTCGACCGTCTGGGCAGCAAAGGTGGCCAGGCCGATATACGTGCCGTTCACCACCAGGTGCGCACCGTCATCGGAACTCCAGGTGAGATTGACCGGGCCCGGCGTGGCGTAGTCGGCCGAGTTCAGGAAAAACGTCCGCCGGATCTGGATGCCGACGTTGGTGTAACCCAGCGGCGCTTCATCGTAAGGCGTGCCGGCCACATAGGGGAAAAACAGCTGGCCGCCATACCCTGTGCCGGGATACCAGGGCGACGGCGGGCCGATGTCGGCAACGGTCAAGGCGGGCACGTTGGCCTGATAGCGGGTGGGGTCCAGATTGATTGCCACGGTACGGTCGACAGCGACCAGACCGGCACTGTTCACCAGGTGGCCCAGATCGTCCCGATGGAACTCGCCGTCCCGGGTGAGCAGGACCTTACCCTGCGGGTCGATGACCATAAAGTAGCCTCTGCCGCTGATGGCGGCGTGTGTATCCTCGGTTGAACCGACGATGGCTCCCTGGCTCATGTCGAGGACCGTGTCGACGGCGACCAGGCTGGGTTCGGGGAACTGCAGGGGCGTCGTCCTAAGCGTGCCGGATTGGCCGACCGTGGCGTCGGAACCGCCAAATTTCAGACGCGAGGCCTTGTACGCCGTGCGCACACCACCGTTGATGTTGGCGTTGATCACGTCGATCCAGGCATCCACTGCCTTGAGTGACTGGATGGTAGCGGTTTCAGTGGGCATGGGTTTGCGGATGCCTCGCCATCTGGATCAGGGTCGTTGAGCGCACGCAACGAACCCGGCACCTTATCGACCTAGAAGGGACCACTCACTGTATCGTGGCGGATCCGCCGCATGGCGAGGGCCCAATCATGCAGTCAAAAGCACCAAACGTGACCCCGCCGTGACCTCAGCTCGGTTCGAGAGACAGCTCGATGGCCACAGGTCGCAGGGCTTCGATCAGATGCCGGACCCGCGGATGCTGGCGGCGCCTCAACAGATCCTGCCAAAGGGCCATGGCGACGACCGGTTCCCCCATCCGCACCAAGAGGGTGAGTTTGCGCCGATTCGCCTTGAAGCCCAGGGGGTCGATGGCCAGGTTCGTTTCAGCCAGGGCGAGCGCCAGCGACCAGGCTTCTTCGGTGTCGCAAACCTGTTGCAGGGCCTCATGCGCCTGTTGCCAATACCGCAGGGTGACGTCATGAGCGGACCTTGACCAGTCTTCCTGATGGAGCTTGCCGAAGAGGTGTCCCTGATAGAGCGTGATCATCGCCTGCAGGGCCAGCACCCGGGCAGCCTCATTGGTGGCCGTTCGGCTACGGCTACGGGCCTCCAGAAAGCGATCATAGTCACTGTCGATTTGCCAGTCGGGACCAAGCGTCAAACGGCCCCCACCGATCTGGACCAAAGGCGGCAAGGAGAGTACCTGGCAACGCTGCCGGAGCCGGGCAACGAGGACTGTCATGGCATGGTCAGGGTCACTGCTGCCCCCAAACAGATGCAGTGCGGCCGCCTTGGCGTCCAGTCCCTCGGCATGGACGTGCAGATTGGCCAGGAGCAACAGGGTCTTGGTGCCTTTGCCGGCGGCGATAAGCGCCTCGCCATCCGGCAAAATTGCCTCCAGACGCCCGAACCACCGGCAGCGCAGCACAGGACCGGTCACGGGCGGATGGGGACAACGCTCGTCGATCAGCCTCAGGTCGTAGCCCGCTTCGTCACACAAGCGCCGGCAGGTTTGCTCGGCGAGCACCGCAGCCGGCAACTCGCCCATCGCCCGCCGGACCCGGGCCAGCCCGGCGTAAACCCGGGCGAGGTACCAATGACTGCTTCCGGAGTCCAATGTGGCGACCAGCGGCGTAAGGAGGCTAGCTGCGGCCTCCCAATTACCGGCGTCGGTGAGGAATG
>JACMPN010000436.1 GCA_014377495.1 Candidatus Sericytochromatia bacterium | reverse complement strand
CTCTTAGCGGACGCCCAGCACTTCGGCCAACCGGATGACTTCGGGGTGCTCGGGGAGCAATTGGTTGGCTTCCTGGAAGATCGGCAGAGCGGCATCGGTGTCGCCGAGCTTGGCCAGCACCTCAATGAGCTCGATCATGGCCGGGAACGATCGCGGGGTGACGTTCAGCGCCCCTTCAAAGGCCAGCCGGGCCGTTTGCCAGTCTTCGCGCCGGGCTGAGAGGACGCCCAGGTTGTGCCAGGCGAGCCCCAGCTCCGGGTTGGCGCTGATCGCCCGGCCATAGGCCACTTCCGCTTCCGCCGGCTGTTGCAGCTCCGCCCATGCGTATGCCTGATGCAGCCAGGCTTCTGCCCCGATCACGGGGACCGAGGCCTCGGAGTACCGCACCAGCTCCTGCCAATCCGCCGTGGCCATCAGGCGACGGACGACGGCCTGGTAGGCCCCGGGTAGCTGATAAAGCCGGTCAAACAGGGAGGAAGCCCGCTCGCCCAGCGGTTCCAAAACGCGCACCATGCCCTCGGCCATGGCGTCCGGGGTGGCCGGATGCGACAGGGCTGTGACCATGAAGGCTTCCGCCTCGGCGACGCGGTCCTGGGCGATCAGGCCGTAAAAGTACAGGCAGGCCAGGCGGGGATGGTCGCCGTAAGTCGCCATCAGGGGCTGCACTTCGGCCATCACGGTCGTGTGGTCACCGACGTTGGCTGCCAGCTGGGCGAGGTACAGGTGCGGCTTCCAGGTGCGGGCCCCGTCGGTCTCAAAGACCGCCGCCCCATCGGCCGGCAGTTGGGCCGCCTCGTGGAAGCAGTGTTTTGCCTGGTCCTTGCGGCCGATGCTCTCGTAGGCCACGCCGAGGGCCAGCCAGTAGTCCGGCAGGTGCCGGCACAGGCCCTGATAGGCCTCGCCGAGGGCGACGATATCGTTGTGGCGGCCGCCCATTTCCAGGATCATCAGCTGGTGCAGCATGGCGAGGCCCCGGCTGGCATCGTCCGTAAAGGCTTCGAAGGCGGCATGCAGCTCAGCCGACGCCCGGTTCAGGTCACCGATTGTGGCTAACTCAAGACCGGCATAGTAGTGGGCATCGGGATCGGTCGGTTCCTCTTGCAGCCAGCGCCGCAGCAGGGCCATGTTCCGCTCGGCTTTGGCCTGTCGATGGGCCGGCGTACCGCTGTAGCCCTCGTGGCGGAATCGCCATGTGTCGACGGCCCACTCGATGATCGCCTCACCGTCGGTGCTGACGACACGCTCGTGGATACGGCCCTTAAAGCGGTGATTGGGCAGGTTGGCAAAACACCGACCGACCCGGAAGCGGGTGCCGCTTTGGGCGTCCTGGCCGTGATTGAACACCAGCGGGCACAGGACCGTCTGATCGCCGCCATGGTCGTCGATGCTGCGCCGCACCGTGGCCAGGTCGCCCTCCAGCCGCTCATCCGCATCGATGATCAGGACCCAATCAGCCGTCACGTGAGCGAGGGCCTCGTTGCGGGCGGCGGCAAAGTCCTCCGTCCAGGCAGCGTAATGGATCTGGGCACCCCAACGGCTGGCGACTTTGGCCGTATCGTCGACCGAGCCCGTATCCAGGACGATGATCTCATCGGCGCCCTGAACGGATTGTAGGCAGGCATCAATCTGGGTGGCCTCGTCGCGGACGATCAGGCAGACGGCCAGGGTCGGTTGCGGCACGTCGGCGGCGATCAGGGCCTGCCAGTCGTCGGGGATCGGCGTGTCGCCGGGCGGCGCCATCATCACCTGCTCACCGGCCAGCCGGACCTGCAGATGCTCGGGATCCAGGCGCTTGGCCACGCCGACACAGGCCTCGGCGGCTCGCCAATGTGCCTGGCCCATCCAGACGGTAGCGGCGGGCAGCCAGGGCGGTACGGCGCGGGGATGGCGGGCCAGGCCCCGGGCGGGAGGTTCCCGGGCCCCGGCGGAGTCGCGCCTG
>JACMPN010000435.1 GCA_014377495.1 Candidatus Sericytochromatia bacterium | reverse complement strand
CCGGCCAACGCCTTGGCCGAGAAGAATGCCGCACCACCGCCTGCCAGGCTGCCGCCGACCGTACTGCCGATGGCACCGATCATAGGGTTGGCTCCGGCCGGTGCTCTAGTCGCCGGTGCGGGTGTGCTGGCGGGGGTGGCGGCAGGCACTGCCACCGCTGGTGAGGGCGTGGTGGCCGGGACATCGGCAGGGGCTGGGGGTGCCGCGGGCACATGGTCTGCGAGGGAGAAAGCCGGCGCCGGGATGCGTACGAATTCCACTGCGGGATCACGGCGCACACTGGGCGTCGGAGCCTGGTCCGGTTGATACGGCTGATCCGCCGGATCCGACCCGCCCAACTGTCCGGGATGCCCCATGACATCGGCCTGGGCAGGCCCCGGCGCACTGTTGGTGGCCGCTTCCCGCAAGGTGGCCATGGCCGTGTTCAGCCCGGCATCCGATGTCATCATGAAAGGCACCTACCCATTTCGCGCTTGCCAAACCCGGTGACAGACAGGCTTTGGTCAACCCTGCGTCAGTCCACGGCGGGCCGGGAGCGTTGTCAACGCCGAGTCCCGACACCGGCACCCGAGGTGCGGCATGAGTCGCAAGGTACCCATAGGCGCGGCAACCGCAGAAAATGCCCTAAGGACCTTAGCATTGCCCTAAGAAATCCCTAAGATATGTCCTAAAGAGCTGTTATTCGGCCATTAGGTAAGTGTTTTAATGCTGTGATTGACCTGTTTCCTTTGCCGCATTTCCTGGAGGTTTCACGTTTTCGATGTGGCAAGGTCACCGGTGCGGCCATGCTGAGCTTCACGTCTGCCAGAGTCTTGTCCCAGAGCGGCGCCGCTTGCGCCTCGGCCAACAGCCCGCCATGGCAGATCATGGTCAGGCAGGCGGTTCGGAACAGTCTCCCTCACCAAGCCCCAAGGACACGGGGCGAGGTCGGTTCGTCCTGAATGAATAGCGCTGACGTGTACATACCGGGTCGCCGGCCCCCGCCCACTCTTGCGGATAGCCCCCGAATCCAACCGCTCCCTGAGGACTTTGTTGATGGTCTGATAGCTGACGGCTGGCAATGCGTCGATGATCTGGCCTCTCGTAAAGCCGCTGCCCGCATATTGGATGGCGTGACGCACGGAATCCGCTTTGCAGCCCGTGACGCTCATGGCTTGGACCTGCTCAATGACAAAGCTCCTTGGGTTAGGTGTGAAGTATTCGCACGTAACCCAAGGAGCTTCAGTTGAAATTGCGACTAACCGGCGGCTTCAAGTGGCCGGCTGGGTTGCCGCTTGGTTTCCCGCCGGATGAGCCCGTCGGCAGGGATGCCGAATTTCTCGTGCAGTTTCCGAATCATGTCCAAGCTGAGTGGCCGCTTGCCATTCATGCAGAAATGGAGAGCACTGGAATTTGCGGTGACGGGGCGGCCTATAGATACCAGCGGGGCACCCAACGGGAGCCACCTCGATCGTCCAACTAGCTGCAGATGGCTAGTATCGGTTCAAGGAGGCCACCGATGAAGGTAGGCGCCGAACAGGAGTTGAAGCTCCTACCGCTGCGCACGATCCGACGAGAAATGTATGATCGTGCCGACTTCACTGGCATAGCGCTGGGCCGTTTGGGTGGACGTTGTTGCGCCAGACAGGTCGTTTGCCAGGGACTTCCAGTCCTTCTGCGGCACCACAACGCCGTTGAGGGAAATCTTCTCGGCCCTGGAAATGTAGAGCCAGATATTGGCTGTTTTGACGGTGAGCTTAAAGGGGCGTCCGCCCTGAGTCCCGGTCACCGTGTACGTCTGGCTGTGCGACGGGGACGGGTCGCTCGCCTGCGATCCACCCGTCAAAACGAGCCCGGCCGTCGCTGCCTGCACCCGGGCCACCGGGAGGCTGGCCATCGGGGCCACCATCGGGGCGCCGCAACCTGCCATCAGGCCTGCAGCCATCATTACAACAAGCATCCGTTCCAACATGTCGTCCCGCTCTTTCGTTCCACAATCGGCTGATGAATGGAGTATCGCTGGCTCAGTCGTCTCCCTGAAGCGAGCAATTTTTGATGAAGCAGCAACCCATGGTTGATGATTGGTCGATATCGCAGTGACGATGCGGTATTGGGAGATTAAGCGTAACTGCCGTATCGGCTACGAGGGCCTGTTTACTACTGCGGGGAAACTGTTTCAGGACCCGGCCTCCGTACAGGGTGAGGCTTTCATCGATCCCGGCTGAGAGGTGGATTGGCGCCGTGACACGTGGGCATGAACCGCTGACCGAGGAATTGCGGCTGGACAGGTTGGCGATGTCGGCGTTGCGGATCGAGCGGACATTGGCGTAATGCCGATGCCTGATGACGACGCCATCGAGATCCGTAGGCGGCTTGGCGGGATCAGACGCCAGGATCTCCCCGTCGACGGGACAGCGGTGCTGCCAGTGCCAGGGAGCCAGTTCCTTGCCCGTCTCCAGGCGGACGCCATGCTCGGGGGCAGACGTAAAAATGGCCCCAGTTGCCACCCCGTGGCGGCAAGCTCACAGGCTCGGCCATGCTGCGTTTCAGGTCCGTCAGAGCCTTGTCCCAGAGCGGCGCTGCGGCTGATGTGCGGACGCGCTCCTGTGTCGTTTTCACCGGCCGAACAGCAGCTTCTGCCGCATGAGATCAAACCCATCCGGCTTCCAGCCATTCAGCCACTGCTTCAACTCCCTGGCGTTATCACCCCACGGGTCTTTGCCGGTCTTAAGCAGTGCAACAAACCTCTCGTAGCCGGAGACACCACCGCAGTCTTCCGGCGGAAAGGCACGCTCACCAGCGAGTAACCGGCGCTTGAAGGTGTCGGGCAGTTCACCCTGGTTCGTGAGCACGACGTCCAGATCCCAGTCATCACCAAAGTCATAGACGTAACGCAACCGGCTGTTGCCCAGCCTGCCGAAGTAGGACTTGAGTTTCACTTTCTTGGCATCCGGCGTGGTCGGGATCGTCTCATCGGGATCGGGGATGCCGGCAATGTCAGCGAGGTCCAAGTCACCCCACCCGCCGGTACGAAACACGTAAAGGTGCCGGTTCTCCCAGTGGGCAGCAGCCTGGATGGCTTCGTGGAGATCCTTGAAGGTGGCGGACTGGATGATCTGGAGCCGACGCCAGATGCGTGGCGCAACGTCCCGGAGGCTGATTTCAAACTCGTAGTATGAGGGCATGGCTACCTGCTAAGTCAGAAAGTCCGTTTAGTATGAACGAACCGGGCGCTCGGTGTGCTAGGGCGGGGTCTGCCGTTAAAGATGCCTGACGACAACTAGCCCAAGATTCGGGAATTCTAGTTGTCGTCTACCGGGAAAAGTAATTGACGCCAATCACCTCAGCGGCCATACCCACGCCCAGTTGCAGCGGGCCCTGACCATCAAGAACGGCCAGGACTCCACCTTGATCGTCGCCCCGGGCTGCGGCGGCGGGTTCCTCCGCCAGCTGAGCTAGACGGTGCAGGACGGCCGGGTCGTCGCCCAGACCAACAAGCCGCACGCCCTCGACCACCCTCACGGCCCCCCGCAAGATCGATCCCGCCGTCGCCTTCGGCATGTCCAGTCGCGGTACCCCGCGGAACTTCATCCTGCAGGGCCCGATCACGGTCGAAGATGCCTACTATGCCCGGCCTTTCGACAACAAGCTGGTCATCGTCGAGGCCAAGGGCCAGACCGTCCTCGACATCCTGAGCGTGCAGCGGCGGGTGACCGACAGCAAGCGTCATGCGATCGGCAACGCCGGCTACACCCTGGACCGCACCACCGGCAAGATCTCGGACGTCGTCATCGACGGCCAGCCCTTCGATCCCAGCCGCACGTACAAGATCGCCGTCAACGACTACATGGCCGACGGGGCCTCCGGCTTCACGGTGCTACGCGCCCTGAAGCGGCGCAACACGACGGTGCTGCAGCGTGACGCCCTCATCGCCCACATCGAGACGGTCAAGACGATGATCCCCCAGATCGGCCGCAGCAAGGTCGTCGGCCGGTAACCGGCTGCACCGGCGACCGGAATGGCTATTTCACGACGGTGATCATCCCGCACGCAATGCGGTCACCCGCGTCGCCGGCAGGCTGGCTCTTGTAGTCGTCCGCCTTGGCGTGGATGATCAGGGCCGTGCCACGCGGCTTGAGGAGCGAGGCTGTCCCGGACTGCAGGGTGACTTTTGGCGCCAGCAGCTCCGTCTCGACGGTCCCGTCGGCGGCCACCACCAGGTTGGTCAGATCGCCTGAGTGGGCCCCTGTGGCATGCATGAACCCGTGATCATGTTTTTCCGGGTGGAAATGGCCTCCCGCCGACGTGAACTTCGGGGCGTCACAGGCACCGGTCTCGTGGATGTGGATGCCGTGACTGCCGGGAGGCAGCCCCTTGGCCTTAATGCTGATCAGCACGCCGGCGGGGCCCTCGACGAAGCGGGCATCGCCGATCACTTCGCCTTTGGTGTTGCGCAGTTCCGCCTTGGCCATCGTCGGATAGCCCGGCACCGGAGCCTTGGCGGAGGCCGCCCACGCCAGACCGCCACACAGCACGAGGCCAGCCGTTACGAGTAGTCCAGATTTCATCGGGGGCTCCTTGGGCTGCGGATCGGCAGCAAATGACGCTGTCGCAGCGTGACATATCGTTATATGTTACAGCGCCAGGCGGTCGTTGCCCCAATGATCTCGCCCGCCGCTGAGTCACATGCCAACAACGCCCGGAGGATCGGGGCGATCGGGCCTTCCAGGTTGAGGCTGCCTCCCAGGAAGACCCTGACGTTGACCCGGATCCTGATCTGGTAACCCCCCATCGTCCGGAGCGTGTGACCGCTGCGCAATCGGTGGACAGCGGTCAGCCTGGGCAGCGGTCAGATGCTGTTGAAGCGGACGAGAGGGTGGATGGCGTGCGCCCGCTCGGTGCGTTCCGCTTGGGCGGCGACCGACAAAATCTCTTCGGCCAGTTGGCGGGCCGAGTCCGGCATCATCACCAGAGGATCGGCCCGGATGCACACACCCCAGCCGTCATGCGTCTGCGCCGTCGTTACCTGTTTAGCCATTTGGGACCTCCCCGTCAGTCAGCACGTTGTGTCGACGGCATTGTCACTCGGTGGTTCGACGGCGGTGTCTCCTTCAGTAGGACGCATTTGATGCGGCGCGTGTGCCGCCCTGCTGACCCCGGTTTGGCGAATCACGTCAAGGACCCGGCAGAACTTATGCGGCTCCGGACGGTCACCTGAGCGTGCGGCGATTCTTGAAATGCCGACGCCTCTGGCATGGTGGCCGGTAAGAGGCTGCACGGTAAGCTCCGACCGAGACTGGTGTCGAGGGGCAAAGTCAGGCAAGGCAGCGTGAGGAAGCGTCCTACGGCAGGAGGGTGACGATCGGTAACGCCGCAGAACCGAGTCCATCGGCACGTCGGCGACCGAAGTTATTCCTTGCCAACCCCTAAGAAACTATCTCAGGCAAGCGAGCGCTCCCAGCGTCTGACCCAAATGAGGGCGCAGGCGAGTTGCATCAAGCCCAGGAAATTCAGGGCCTTCTTGTCGTAGCGGACAAGAAGGCCCCTACATTTTGAAAGCCATGCCAGAGTGCGCTCCACCACCCACCGTCTTGCGGGGTTGGTCTTCTGTCCTGCTGTATCCAGCTTTTCTTCGCCAATCCTGCGAATGTGCGGGATGTAAGTTGTGGCTGCTACGGCTTTGTGGCCAGTTGGGTTGTCGTATCCCTTGTCCAAGCACAGATGCTGCCTGGTCTTTGGGCGATCGACCACTATGACCTCCAGGGTGTCCGCCAGGAGTTTGCAATCATGCACATTGGCGCCAGCGACCACGACGCTGATTGGTCCACCGTCAGCTTCCACCTGCACACTGCGCTTCACGCCTTTTTTGGCTCGGTCGGTTGGATTGGGCCCAATCAATTCGCCTCCTGACCGTGCTTTGCCCATGGCGCAATCGACAGATTGCCATTCCCAATCAACCTGCCCCAGTTCGTCACAATGCTGAATGAGAGAGGCCCAAAGCCGTTCAAAGATGCCAATCTCGCACATCTTCTGAAAGTGGCGGTGGATCGTACTGTCGTCACCGAACTCGGCGGGTATCTGGTTCCATTGGCAGCCACTGCGCAGGCGAAAGATGATGCCGTCGAGAACCGACCGCAAGGCGGTCCGGGTCTGACCCTTTCGCTTGAGCGGGTAATGGATATCGAGGATGGCCTGAATCATCTGCCACGCTTGATCTGAGACCTTCCAAATTGGCGGTCTCACCCGTGACTTCTTCTCTTTGGCTGGGGGCGTATGCTGTAACGAGGTCACTGCCTTCATCTCCGGTTCTTCGGTTTGCACCATGGAACCTACGAGAAGGCAGTGACCT
>JACMPN010000434.1 GCA_014377495.1 Candidatus Sericytochromatia bacterium | reverse complement strand
GTAAAGCGTCCCTGCCCCATCGATCGCCAGCCCTGCGGGATTGGCGAACTTGGCGACATCAGCCTTACCATCGGCATAGCCCTGACTGCTGCCGGCGATCGTGGTCACCACACCGGCGGCAGTCACCTTGCTGATACGGTGCAGGCCAAAATCCGCCACGTAGAGGGTGCCGGCCGTATCGATCGCCATGCCCATCGGGCGGTCGATTGCCCGGGCAGCATCAGTCCCGCCGGTAACCAGCGTGGTCACCGTCGGGGCGTGCGCATTCACCGGGAGTGGCCTCGGTGAGGTGCTCGACGCGGGCGTGTTTTGGCCCGGTCCCGGCGTCGTCACCGCCTGACAGGCCGACAGACCGATCAGGAGGGAAAGTGCGATCGCTGATGCACGTACCGGTTGAAGCATGAAAAAGGCCTCGTTCTGGTGATCTGGGCGATCAATCAAGCACTTGATCAGAATATTGGGGTGAGACGCCGCCAGATCCGACAAAGTTCCCCAGTTTCGGACCAAACGGACGGCTGGATGCCAGTCCACCGTTTTGGCCGCAGAGTTGGACCCAAGGGGTTAGCGTTCGGCACCAGGGGCGGGCGGGGATGCCGCCGGGCGATCGGGCACCCAGACCCGGGCGCCGGCAACCAGGCGTTCCGGCCGGCGCAGCCAGCCCCGATTCATCTGCCAGATCAGGCCCCAATCCCGATCGCTCCCCCAATGGGCCTTGGCGATGGTACGGAGGGTCTCACCGGGACGGACGACGTGCAGCTGGCCGTGCAGGCGCCAGAATAAGGGCTGTGCCGGGAAAATCCAGTGCGGATTGCGGACGTGCGAACGGTTCCAGCCCCAGAGCACTGGCCAGGCCAGCGAATCGCCGTAGAGCCGCCCGGACAGGTCCCAGAGGGTGTCGCCCGGCGTGACCGTGACCGGATTCTCCGGCAAAGGTCCCGGCGGACCGGGCCGATCCGGGACCCGCAAGTCGGTGCCCGGGTCGAGAAACCCGGGATTGCCCACCCGGTCCCAGTTGAGCCGCCAGAGGCTGCGCCAGGCCTCCGGGTCATGCCAGAGGCTGTCCGCAACCTGGCGCACCGTCTGGCCGCGGATGGGCCGGTAGACCACTTCGGCGGCCACCACGGCGGGCGACGCCAAGAGGAGCACCAGTCCGGTCAGCCACCCCGTCCGGCCCCGACTGCTCCGGGCCATGCGACGTGTCGGGGACGGGGTCGCCAGGACCGTCAGCCGTTCCAGCCATAGCGACGTCTCGTCCCAGGCCAGGCGCAAGGGTCCGTCGCCCTCCGGCCAAAGCAGCCCGTCGAGGGCATAGCCCGGCCATTCGGGCAGGGCCAGAGGCAGACGGAACCGGCCATCCGTCGGGTACAGCGACAGGGCCAGGGGTGGGGCCAGGCCCAAGGCGGCCAGGGCCCAGTTCGCCCCCACTGGTTGGGCGAGGGGGCGGGGGGCGGCGTAGGCAGTGGCGGCGGGCCCCCCGCCGTCGGTCTGCACCGCGGTGGTCGCCGCCAGTGCAGCGGCGAAACTCTGGGCATGCAGGGGCCAGTAGGGGCGGTGGTGAGGGGCGATGGGGACGGCGATCGTCCCCGCACTCATACGAGGACGGACGCCCGTTCGCGTAAACGCGCCACGGCATCGGCACGGTCCGGCTGGCCAAAGACGGCGGAACCGGCCACCAGGCAGGTCGCCCCGGCCCGGACGACGGCACCGATCGTGTCGGGGGAGACGCCGCCGTCGACCTGGAGCTCGATCGCATAGCCGCTGGCATCGATCATGGCCCGGGCCTCGGCGATCTTGGGCAGCAGGCTGCTGATGAAGCGTTGACCGCCGAACCCCGGATTGACCGTCATGATCAGGATCAGATCGACCATGTCCAAGACGTGGGCGACGGCCGAGAGGGGCGTACTCGGGTTGAGGGCCACACCGGCCTCGGCACCCAGCTCCCGGATCTGAGCCAGGGTGCGATGCAGGTGCGGGCAGGCTTCGGCGTGGACCGTGACCAGATCCGCCCCGGCTTTGACGAAATCGGGGATGTAGCGCTCCGGCTGGACGATCATCAGGTGGGCGTCGAAAAACAGCTGACTGTGGGGGCGCAGGCTCTTGATCAGGGCGGGCCCGAAGGTGATCGCCGGGACGAACTGTCCGTCCATCACGTCGAGATGGAGCCAGTCCGCCCCAGCCGCCTCGACACTGGCCACTTCGGTCGCCAGATTGGCGAAGTCGGCACTCAGGAGGGAGGGGGCGATGAGGATGGGGTGGGTCATTGCGTTCAGGTCCCCACAGCCGGGGCGGTGGCGGTTTCGGAGTCGGTCCCCGGCGGCTCGAGCGTCTCGTCGGCGGCACGCAAACGGGTCAGGGCCTGTTGGGCCGCCATCTGCTCCGCCATTTTCTTGGTGGTGCCGGCCCCCTGGCCGAGCACGTCGGCGGCCAGCAGGACCCGGCAGGTGAAGTGACGGGCATGGGCGGGGCCGGCTTCGCTGATCACCTCGTAGACGGGCAACTGGTGAAAGCGGGCCTGGGTCAGCTCCTGCAGGGTGGCCTTGTAATTGTCCTCGTCGGCGCGACCGGCCTGGGCTTCGCCAAGCGTCCCCTGCAGCAGGCGCCGGACGACGAGAGCCGTCTTGTCGAATCCGAGGGAGAGGAACAGGGCACCGAGGACGGCTTCAAAGGAATTGGCCAGGGTGGATTGTTTTTCATGACCGCCGCTGGTGCGTTCGCTGCTGCCGAGCTGGACGTAGCGGCCCAGATCGAGGCCCCGGGCCACCCGGGCCAGATTGGCGTCGGAGACGACGTAGGCCCGCATCTTGCTCATTGCCCCTTCGGGCAGGGTGGGATCCTGCTCGTAGAGCCATTGGCTGATGGCGAGCTTGAGGACGGCATCGCCCAGGTATTCCAGGCGTTCGTTGTCGACCTGGCGCTCACCGGGCACTTTGCTGCTGGAGTGGGTCAAGGCCAGCTGCAGCAGGCCCAGGTCGACGGCATCGGCGATGCCGATGCGGGTCAACAGGTCTTCGGATGCGGGTCTCGCCATGTGTTCTTCTCCCTGGGCCGTAACGGTCTGCCGTCCGTACCCTGTCGTCCGTTCATTGCCGGACTGCGGCGTCCACCGCCCCGTCTCTCACTGTATGCGCTGAAAGGAAGCCTTGGCCCATGCCCGGCTCCCAACGTTCCCCGGGTCGGCTTGGGCACGGACGCGCCGAAGACCCCCAGGACCGGCCGGCCGCTTTTGCGCGGATCAGCAGCGGTGCTGGGGGCGGCATTCGGTCATCCCATGGATCCAGCCAAAAAGCCCAACCGGAAAGTCTCAAGCTTGGTCCCAAACGGTGATCAAGCTGGAGCGCCAGGTGATTTCAGGGGTGTCCAGGGTGCGGTGATTTCGGCCCGGATGCTGCGATCGCGTCTTCATGGACGCTGAGCAGGTTCCGGGCCGAAAGCGCCCGCCATGGACGCCCCTGACGTCACCTAGGAGACTTTGATGACTTGGCGGCCACGATAGAAGCCGCAGGTGGGGCAGACGTGATGCGAGAGCATCGCGGCGCGGCAGTTGCTGCAGGTGGACAGGTTGGGCAGCTCGCCCTTCCAGTGGCAACGGGTGTGGCCCTGCTTCTGGTGCGAGGTTTTCTTTTTAGGTTGTGGCATGATCGTCTCCTTGGTCTGACGTGAGCTGCCGCAGGGCCCCCCAGCGGGGATCTCCTAGCGACTCTTGGGCAACAGCCACCGGCAATATCTCGCAGGAGGCTTCACAGAGTTGTTTCGCCGGCAAATCGAGGATCAGATGTTGGCGCAACCAGTCCACCAGCTCGATCTCCCCATTCGGGTCGACCGCGACGGCGACGCTGGCCATGTCCCATTCGAGCTCCTCTTCCGAGGGTTCGTCCGGCTGCACCACCATGTGTTCATCGATTTGCAGTTCCGTGTGGAATGGAAATTCCTTCAGACACCGGTGGCAGACCAAATTCAGGTCGCCGGTGGCCTTGGCACGGATCAGCAGATGGGGCCCCTTGAGCTCCAAATGGATCCGGCAGTCGAACGGCCCGGCCAGATGGCCGAGATCTTCCGGCAGAGCCGGCAGCGCCAACAGGTGGAGGTCCACCTCTGACGGATCGAACTGCGCCAACGACTCCATGGCCACCGAGTAGGACTCGGTCGCCGTCGCCGGAGGCAAACGCATCGTCTTTTCCTTCTACCGCACTGACTGCTTCAGTGCCCGTTCCATTTCCCGCTGGTGATCCCGGCCCACGATCGTCTCCCGCTTGTCGTGCAATTTCTTGCCCGATCCCAGCGCGATCTCGATCTTGGCCCAGTCTCCCTTCCAATAGAGTTTGGTCGGGACCAGGGCGGACCCTTTGTCACGGGTCTTGCCGAAAAGGCGCATGATCTCCCGCTTGTGCAGGAGCAGGCGCCGTTTCCGTAAAGGCTCGTGGTTGAACCGGTTGCCGTGGGTATACGGGGCGATATGACAGTTGTGGAGCCAGAGCTCACCGTCGTCGATGCGTGCAAACGCTTCGCGAAGTGACACCTGACCCATGCGCAGAGACTTGATCTCCGTGCCGGTCAACTCGATCCCCGCTTCGATGCGCTCGAGAATGTGATACTCGTGGTAAGCCTTGCGGTTTTCCGCAATCAGCTTTCCGCCGTCTTCTCCCATCGCTTGATGCGCCTTTCCACCCTTAGCTCGGTGACCTGAACAAGCGCACGCGCTGATCCGATCACGTCCCCGATCTGGGCACTCGACGCAGTATACCGGGCGGCCCGTCGCGAGGCTAGAGCCCGCCCGGCACGCCCCAGGCCGCGCCAGCACCGGCAATGCGCCCACGAATCCCTGCTGATGCCCGTCGCCCCGACCCAAATCCCGTTTACGGACAGATTAAAACCCGTGTTTCAACGCCAGCGCCCGCCGCCGCCCCCCCGCTGAAGCCGGAGCACCGGCAGGCGCCAAAATCCCAGCAATGGTATGCTGTACTCGTGCATTACCTGCTTGTCGGCCACGGCGCCGCAGCCATCGAGTTATTGGGTGTCCAGGCGCTATCTGAGGCGCCCTCTTTGCCGGCTGCCGTCCTTTTGGACCGTGACGCGCTGCTCACCCACCCCCTCGTCTACCGGGACAAGGTGTTTTTCCAGGCCGAACGCCAGGACTACGTGGGTTATGTGGCCAACATCTCCGCCTTTCAGCCGATCATGGCGACCGTCACCCATGAGGGACGGGAAGTGCCGGTCCTCTCGCCGTATGCCGCAGTCCAGTGGCAGCATGAGGGCAAGCACGAGCCCGTCACCGTCTCGATGGTCATGGGCCTGAAGCAACAGCACAACGCCCCGGACACCTTTGCCGAGCGTCCGCCGCCGAAGCCCCCGGGCCAGGACCCTCACCAGTTGCTGGCGATTGCCGGCACCTTTGCGGCGATGATCGGCTTCAGCCTGTCGCTGGCCCAGTGGGCGTCGCCCCGGGCGGCGATCGCCGGTGCGACCGGCCTGATCAGCGGCGGCCTCACCGCCATGGCCCTGCAGGCCCGCCACCAGCGGCGCATCGACGCCCCGGACATCACGGCCCCGGCCGACCAGCCCTTTTGGGAGGTCGTCCGCAGTCTGGCCAACCGCCAGATCCACACCTCCGCCCTGCCCGGCGAATGGACCGTCGCGGCCATCCCGCAGGGCGTCCGCCGCAGCCGGGACTGGTCCTGGGTCGTTGGCGGCGCCGTCGGCATCATCGTCCTGGAGCTGTTGCTGCGCTGGCCGCCCACCTGACGGCCCGCCCCATGCCTGACGACCTGCCCATCAGCCAAGCCGACGCCGTCACCGAAATCGCCGCCCAGGGCCTGTGGGTGACCACGGCCGAGCTGGCGGCCCTGCTGCAAAAGACGCCCGACGCCTTCCACGGGCCGCACGGACAGCCGCACCGTCAGTTCCACTGGCGCCACTACCGCATCCGCCGGGAACTCACCCCAGCCGACGGCAATCACCGCTGGTCGATCACCCAGCGGGACACCACGACGAATCTGCCCGACAGCCCCACGCCCCGCCCGCTCGTCCGCCGCGAGGCGTTCCTGCCGGATGCGCAGCATAATGCCCTGCTGGCGTACACGATTGCCCGGGAACACATGTTTACGGCGGCGAAAACAGCCAGTGCGGCCGACGAGTACCGCCGCACCCTGTTCTGCAACGACCTGGGCCCGTTCCGCTCACTGTTCCAGCAGGTGATCGCCGGGGCCCTGCGTGACGTCATTGTCAGTCTGGGCATGGATCACTTCGACGTTTGCCTGTTCGAGGCCCAGCTCCTCGCCTATCAGGACGGCAACCACTTCACGGCCCACCGTGACGTCGGCCGGGATCAGCTGGCCAGCCGGACCCTGAGTTTTGTCTACTACTTTCACCAACAGCCGAAACGCTTCAGCGGCGGAGAGCTGGTGCTGTTCGGCCGATCGATCGACGACGTGCTGCAGACCGTGTCCCCACAGGACAACGCCATCGTCTTTTTCGACAGCCGGCGGATGCACGAGGTCCGCCCCGTCCAGGTACCGAGCGGCGATTTTGCCGATGGCCGCTTTGCCGTGACCGGGTGGCTGCACGGGCCGGCTTGAATGGCGGCAGGTCCCATCAAGGCTCACCATCGCCCTTCGCCCGGTAGACCATCACGCCGTTTGAGGTGTGCCAGTCGGACGGATGAGGCATTCTGCCGGGATGCCCAGCTGATCATGCAAACGCCAGATCATCTTCAACGTCAGCGGCCGTTTGCGGCTGAGCACTTCGTAGACCCGGTTCTGGCGGCCGATCATCGGCGTCAGATCCTTGGGAGTCAGGTCCAACTGCTCCATGCGGAACTTGATGGCTTCGATGGGATCGGGCAGGTCCAGAGGGAAATGCTTAGCCTCATAGGCCTCGACCAGCGTCACCAGCACGTCCAGGCGCTCGCCCTCCGGCGTGTCCGCAGCCGCCGTCATCAGCTGGTCGATTTCACCCAGGGCGGACCGGTAGTCGCTTTCGGACCTGATCGGCCGTATCTCCATCATTACCCCCCCCTACACGGTCTGGGCATCAATCCGGTCGTACTGGGCATGCGTGCCGAAAAACCGGATGTAGGTGACCCGATAGGCATCGTTGAACCAGACGATCAATCGATACTTGTTGCCGGCGATGTTGAACACGACACGGCCGTCCTGCAGGATGCTCGCATGACGAAAGTCCTGCTTCACATCCGCTGGTGACGCCCAGTCGGCCTTGAGCGCGTGCCGAAACCATGCCAACGCAGGTTCCTTTGCGTCCTGTCAGGCCATCTTGTCCTGCCAGAATGCAATCAGCGTTGATTTGGCAATGATTCGCAACCCCTGACTTTAGTCCCAAATTGGGACTAAAGTAAACCGACCAAGGGGAAATGGCCGGGCCCGCTTGTCAGATGGCGTTGCCCGTCGTCGTGGTCGTCGTCGGGAGTGACGCCACGAACTGGCCGACATCGAAGACCACTACCGGCAAGCGATCAATCTGCGGGACGTTGACTCGGCCCTGGGCTGTACGGCCCCCTATCTCACCGACCTCGTGCGGCGGGAGACCGGCCGGACCGTCCATCGCTGGATCATCACGCACCGGATGGACGAAGCCAAGCGCCTGTTGGTTGAGACGGATCTGGCGGTCAATCTGATCGCCCGGGACATCGGCTATAGCAACCTCCGCCAATTCGGCCAACTCATTGGCGCCGCGCCCTTGGTCTGGCGGAAGTCCGGCGACCGGAGTACGAGCGCGAGCGCTGTCCGCCACTGACGGCGACCCTGCGGGGGGCCATTTGGCGAAACAGCGGAAGATAAATCAATTTCGCGGCCCAACAACGAAAGACAGAGCAACGACTTTTTTCGCGTTCACTTGCATCCATGACTAGGAAGCCCGGCGCCGCACGGCATTGCCGTCGCTGATGCCAGACAGGGATTCCAGGCCGGGAACGAGAGAGGGCTCATGACTATGCTGGAGGCGACTCCCATCGCAGCCCGGATCTTCTTCGTCAACGACGATGCTGGCCTGCGTCACTCGGTCCAGGAGTGGCTGCAGTGGTCCGGTTACACGACGACGGCGGCCGAGGCGATTGCCCTGGCCCGGCAGGACGACTTCGAAGTGGTGGTCACCGACTTGGCGATGCCGCACATAGACGGCCTGACATTGCTGAAGCAGCTCAAGGAGCAGGACGCCACGGTCCAGGTGATTTTCCTGTCCGGCCAGGCCAAATCCCCGGGCATTGTTAGGGCCCAGCGGGCTGGACAGGCCTTTGATGCCCCGCAAAAACCGCTGATCACCTTGGCCCGTCTCAATGCGGCCATCGAACCGGCCCTCAGGCATCGCCAAGACTTGCAAGCGACGGTGATCGGGGATTCAACCGATGCGGCCCCGGTGCCAGGCTCGGCTGGCTAGCGTTGGGCTGCGGTCACCTCGACGGTGACGGCGTAGGGCTTGGCCGTCCCTCCGACGGTCCCGCTGACCCGTCCGCTGGTCTCGACCACCTCGCCCCAGGGGCCGGAGCCCGCCCGGGTGAACCTGTCGAGGACCAGGGTGGCGGCACGGTCGGCCCAGACTTCCGTGCTTTCACCGGCCGAGTCGTATTTGGCCAGGATGACGGTGGCCGGGACCGTGGCTGGCCCCGTCCCCGTGATGGTGCTGGAGATCTCAATCCGTTCCATGTTGGTGATCCGCACGGGCGTCGTCTTGGTCTGCATGGTGAACGGGCGCCACCCACTCATGCTGAAGAGGCGGCCGGCCGGATCATAATAAGCCGAGCCTTCTGAAAAGGCCGTCGTATTGCCGTCATAGGTCAAAACCAGGCGGGCACTGCTATACGGACCATGGGCCACTTCTCCTCGGCCGTAAGGTTGGGGGGGCACAGCTGTCGGGTCGGCGGCACGGCAGGCAGAGAGCAGCACGACGATCACGGCGACGGACAGACATCTCATGCAGGGGCTCCATTGGGAATATGATCAATGCGGCGCCATTTTGCCAACGTAAGTTTCGCGGCCGGAGGGGCATCGGCCCCGGGCGTTGCCGGCACGTCGCGACTGCCGCCGCCGCCCTTGCAGACTGACCCATCCCGTCCCCCGTCCCGTTCGCCATCCTGAGGGATACAGTGTCGGGCGATGACCACCCCGCCCGCAAGACGGAGGGGCTCAATGGCGCGTGCCTACGTAGCAGTGGGGCTGGTGGCGCTCATCGCCTTTGCGGCGTGTGGACGGCCGGTGACCTATCAGCGCATCGCCGCAGGGACCGACGGTGCGGCCAACGTCACCCTGAACAGCGACACGGGCGGGATCCGGTCCGGCCGCAATCGGCTGCAGCTGGCGTTCACGGACGCTCAGAACAAACCGCAGGACGTGACCCGGCCGCTGCTGGTGACCGCCTTCGGCGGGGTGCCCGGGCAAGGCGCTAACACGTCGGCCTCGATCCAACGGATGCCGCCCTTGACCCGGACCGGCACCCACGGAACGATGCACAGATTTTAACGGCCCCTGGTCCTTTCAGGTGACCTGGCTGGAAAACGGCGCCGGGCGTTCCTGGCTCTACCGGACGGAAACGCCCGTCCGGGCAGAGCCCCTGCCGGCGAAGGACCAAGTGGGGGGGGCGCCGGCGAGAGCGCCTACAACGTCAACAGCCTCGGGCCCCCCGCCGGTCGCCAGCCCGGCCCCGGCTATCACGCGTTCGCCGTCGACCACGTTCCCGTCGGCGGTGATCACGCCGTCGGAGCCCGGCGCCCGCTGACCGGCCCCCAAGCTGCCAAAACGGGACCCCCTGCGGGGTCCCGTTGGCTGAGTGGGTTCAGGCGATTACTTGTTGGTGCCGATCAGTTCCTTGCTGTTGACCAGTTTGTTGTTGATGAGTTTGGGGTTGATCATGCCGTCGGGCAGGTTGTTCAGGTCGAAGTCGAACACGTGCTTGGCCACGGTCCAGCGGTAGCCGTCCAGATCAATGAAGCTGAAGAGGCGGTCGCCGTAAAACTTGGTTTCGATCTCGCCGACGATCTTGACGCCTTTGCCCTTGAGCTCCTGGCAGACGTCGTCGATGTCGGTGCCGTGGTTGAGGGTGTAGTAGAGGAAGCAGCCCAGATCCGACACCGGACGGACAAACTTCTTGTTCAGCTCGAGCATGACCAGGCCCAGGCGATCGGGCGTGTGCAGCATGGCCTGCACCGGCTTGCCGGCCTTGTCGCCGAGCACGAAGTCCACCGTGAAATCCAGATTCGTGTAGAAGGCGATCGCGGCCTCGAGATCGGCGCTCTGCAGCACGGGCATGATGGCATTATTCATCAGGAAAAATCCTTTCATCGGCGGGGCGGCCTGGTAACAGCTGCGATGTCGGGTGAACCAGGCAGTTGTGTAAATCTTAACACAGCCCTAACCTTAAGATCAAGAACTTGATCTATGATGCAACGCACTTTTTGCATCAAGAAGCCAATCCCGAACGACCGTTCGGCCCAGACCGGCACCCCGTCCTGTCTCCAGCCGGGTCAATGCCTGCCACCACAGCCATTACGTGCCCTTAAAGGCTTCCTTGTAATTCCTTAACCAGGCAGGTAAACTTGTGTTCGCTTTCGGGCATTGGCAGCGTCCAATGCATTGGGTAGAGGGACGCACGATGAAACGGATATGGGCAGGGGCACTGGCGGCCTGTGTACTGGCAGCGTGCGGGACCGGTCTGCCTCGGGCTGCGGCACCGATAAGTGGCCAGGTGGGGCAAATGAGCGGCAACGTGCAGGCGCTTAGCCAGGACCGGAGCGACTTGGCCAGCCTGGCCGAGCGGGACGTGCAGCGCGTGTTCCACAGCTACGACCGCAACGGCGACGGGTACCTCACCCAAGCCGAGGTGGATCTCCCTGGGGCCTCGTTCACCCCGTTGGACACCGACCAAGACAAACGGCTGAGCCTGGCGGAAATGACGCCCCGTTCGCTGATCGACGGTTACCTGCCGGAGATGCAGACCTTCGTCCAGCAGGCCTTTCAGCAAATCGACGTGGACCACAGCGGCCGCCTCACGCCGGACGAACTGGCCAGCCAGACGGTCCTGGGCGCCCTGGAGACGGACTTCCACATGAGCCGGCAGGTCCGGGCCGACGGCTGGGATCAGGGGGCGTTCACCCGTCAGCTGACCAAAACTCTGGCCGCAGCGCCGGCGATGGCGCAGCCCCGGGCCACGCGCACCGGCAAAACGCCCGTCCTGGTCGTCCAGGGTTACATGGAGCCCAGCTACTTCTTCATGTACGGCGTCTACCGCCATTTGCAAGAGGAAGGCCAGGCCGTCTACGGGATCAACCTTTTCCCGAACGTCTCCCATGCGGAGACCCAGGCCCAGAAACTGGCAGCCAAGATCCAGGAGATCCTCAAGGAGACCGGCGCAACGAAGATCAATCTGGTCTGCCACAGCTTCGGCGGCCTGGTCGCCCGGCACCTGATCCAGAACATGGGCGGGGCCCGCTACGTCGACCGATACGTTTCCATCGCCACACCCCATTTCGGAACAGCCTGGTGCTACACGCCCGGCTTGGGCGGAGCCTGTCAAGACATGCGGATCGGCAGTCCCTTCCTCACCGAGCTGAACAAAAAGACCATCTGGTCACCCGTGCGTTACTCGGCGATGTACACCAAGACGGACGAGATCACCATCCCCGCCCGCAACTGCGAGCTCCCCGGCGCCAAAAACTACCCGCCCGTGCCGAAGACCGGTCACTTCCTGATCCTCTGGAGCCCGACGACGTATCAGTACGTGGATGAATCCCTGAAGTAGGGACCTTGTCAGGCCCGTTCGCCCGGGTTGACACTGTCTCCATGCGCATTGGCCTCGTTGCCGACACCCACCTGCCCCGCTTCGGCCGCAGCCTGCCGCCACCTTTGGTTGCAGGGTTGCAACAGGCCGACGTGAGCCTGATCCTGCATGCCGGCGACTTCACGGAGCCGGAAGTCGCCGACTGGCTCAGCGCCATGGCGCCCCTGGAGGCTGTCGCCGGCACCATTGACGGCCCGGTCCTGACCGCCCGCTTCGGCCGCCGGCGCATCGTCAGCGTCGCCGGTGTGCGGATCGGCCTCATCCACGGCGACGGTCAGACGGGCAACACGCCCGAGCGGGCCTGGGCGGCTTTTGCCAACGACGACGTGCAGGCCATCGTCTATGGCCACAGCCATCAACCGTGGTGCGAGTTCCGGGCGGGTCGGTGGCTGATCAATCCCGGTTCACCGTCGGACAAGCGTCGGGAACCCCTGTTCTCCTTCGGCGTGCTCACCGTGAACGGTGCGACCCTACATCCCCGGATCCTCGCCTATCCGGACAAGACCCGGGTACCCGCCCAGTTCACGGTCGTGGCCGATGGCGGCATGCCCCATTAGGCAACTGTCCCAGCTCTTTGGTTCCCCCTTGCGGGGATACGGGTCAGTGCGCCCCTTTCCTGGCCAGGAGAGGGGTTGGAGTCAGGATGGGGTTCGCGGGATCGCCGATGCCCAACCGGCAGACACATCAGCGCTCCGTCCCGGGGATTGTTGAGCCTCAACCGTCCGACGCGATAGCCAACTCCGCCCGCAAGCCCCGCCAGGCCGCCAACCGTGCAGTCCTGAGACCGTTGTTGCGCGGGCTCGTCGACGGCACGGCCCGGACCAGCACGCCCGCCGGCGGCTGCCCCCAGCGTTGGTAATGGGTGAGCAGTCCCAGACCGTTAAAACAGACCATGCGGGGCCTGTGGGTCTGCAGCAGGCCATCCAGCCGCGCAACCCCCTGGCGGTATTCGGCCGGTGTCAGGGAATCCATCGTGGTCGCCGGACGCTTCACCAGATCGGTCAGGCCGATCCCATACTGCGGCAACGCCAGATCCTCGTCGGGTCCCCGCAGCACCTTGGGCAGGAAACCCGCTTCGAACAGGTCCTCCCAGAACCGGTTCGCCGTACGGGCGTAATAGTGACGCTGGACCACGGCCAGCGGGTTGGGGTTGTAGCCGACGATGAGCAGGGTCATGTCCGGTCCCAGGATGTCCGCCAGGGTCAGGACGCCGTCGAGCGTAATGGTATGCGCCATGCCCCCATGCTAGCGGCAGACCGGGGCCACGACAACGCAAGCCGCATCCTCACGGCGCCGTGGCCGGATCCCGCATGAGGGACCCTGACACCGGGTACCCTGATAACATGGCTATGCGAACCTGGACCCGATGACGGTGTCGACCACGGTATACGACTGGCAGGTGCCGGCGAACACCTGCGAGCGTGACGCCCTGCGCCCGATCACGCTGCACCTGCGCGTCGAGGTGAGTGACGCCGCCGATCCCACCCTCGTCGGCGTCACGCTGTCCACCACGGGACCGGGTCTGACCTGTGGGGCCAAATGGTCGCCCACCTGGGGGGACCGGGCGATCGTCAAACTGGGATGGGTTGGCCTGCCCCTCAGCCGGATACTGGTCGGCCCGGTCCCGCCGGACGCCTTCGACTGTGCTTGCACCGAGGTCAGCCTGGGACCAAAACTCTGGCGGCTCCTGGCGGCAATCCCGGCCCCCCCGGTCTGACTCGTCTTTCCTCACGGGCAGACGGTGTCCGGCAATCCACTATCCCTGTGACAGACGTCACATTCACGTGACTTGTGCAGGCGCAGGATTGCAAGCAGGCCCCCGAATTTGAAACAGGCATCAGCCTTACAGCTGTTAAGAAGCCGTCAGGTCGCGGTAACGCAGGGATCAGCGGGCGATGTGCCGCCCGAGAGGCGTGCAGGAGGTGAGCAACAGGAAACCGAAAAGGTAAACCCATCGCGAGGTGGGGACACAAAGCCACGGGACTCTCGGAGTCAGCCGGGCCGCCGAACATCCGACCATCAGCCAAAAGGAAGTGACGATGAAAGTTGCAAAACAAGCGCGTCCGACCCTCTCGGGCCGGGCTCAAAATGTGATCACCGCAGCGATCGCCAAAAGCAGCCAGTCTGCACCGCCATGGCCCTTTGCCGTGCCGCAGGGCGATCTTGATGACGCCGCCTCCACAGCCGAAGGTGACCTCGCCTACGCCGGCATCCTGGAGATCACCGACCCGAACACCCTCTGCTGCCTTGCTTTTCACCCTTCCGGAGAGATCCGCCGCTGGGTCGCCGAAAACCCCCACACCCCCTTTGACGTACTCGACTGGCTCTGCGAAGACGGCCATCCCACCGTCCGGGCGGCCGTCGCCACCCACCCGCGGGCCCCGCAACGGGCCTTGGCCCTGCTGATCCAGGACGAGGACGAGCGGGTCCGCTTCGGCGCCGTCCGCAACACCACCCTGCCGGCCCGGCTGGTCGGCCGCCTCGATGACGATCCGAACCCCTACATCCGGCAGTGGGTGGCCCGTCATCCCCAGGCCCCCGTGCCCACGCTGCGCGTCCTGGCCCGTGACACGGATCCGGACGTGCGCACCGCCGTCGCCCGGGCTGACCGGACTCCGCCGGCCGTCCTGACCGACCTGGCGTCGGATCCCCATCCGCGGGTGCGGTTCGCCGTCGCCCGCCATGCCAAGGCCACACCGGAAGCCCTGGCCCGCCTCATGGCAGACTCCCTGCCGGCGATCCGCCAAGAGGCGATCGATGCCCAGGCAGCCCGCCAGCTCTAACCGACCGGCAATGCACAAAGGCCGCCTGGTTTCAGGCGGCCTTTGTGCATCCAATCATAAGTGTGACCCGACCGTCAGAGCTCGCGTGAATAGCGATCCCGGCGCTGATGACGGAGGATCAGGGCCGCCGTCCGCCGGTCGGGCTCCGCCAGTTGATAGGCGATCCAACTCAAGGCTTCTTCGATCGCTTCCGAAGCGACGTCCCCGTCGTCGAGCAGGCGGCGCAGGTGGATCCGGGCCACCTGCAGCCCGATCGGGGTGCCGAACAAACTGATCACGGCCCCAGCGGGGACGTGCGTCCCGGCGATGTGGTTGTGCCCGAGGAAGGCTTCGCGCAGGCCCTGGCTGACCCGGTCGTCCGGCAGATCGTAGACCTCACCGAGCAGCGTGGTCAGCCCGGTGCCGTCGATGAGGCGCGTGGCCACGGTGGCCAGCTTGGCTTCATCCCCGACCCCGAACTGCAGACCCAGCTCGACCAGCTGGCGTTCCAGCCGATTGCTCTTTTGGGTGGACAGGAACCGCTCCACCGTCTTGTCGAACCGGAGGACGTGGTAACGGCCCTGGCCGGCACTGGTCAGGATCGTCCCCGGAAAGGGCCCCCGCTGCTGCAGCGGCAACAGGCCCTGACTGGTGGTGATCACATTGGCCATGACGCCGGGCCCCAGTTCCAGGGTCTCACCGCTCATGTCGCCGACTCCGGAGCAGCCGGCTGGGCCTGGACTTGCGGGCGCTCCAGGAAACTGACGAGCAGCAGCAGGCCCACGCCGACGTCGATGCCGATGTCGGCGACGTTGAAGATGGGGAAGATGTTGTGGCCGTGCCACTGCAGGTCGAACATGTCGACGACGTGCTGCAGCCGCAGCCGGTCGATCATGTTGCCGGCAGCACCGCCCAGCAGGAAGGCCAGGCCGAGGGTCTGGACCAGGACCCGCTGCCGCAGCCGCTGTTCGTAGACCATGATCCCCACGCAGACGGCCAGGGACAGGATCCCCAGGGCGATCGTCTTGCCAGCCAGGAGACTCCAGGCACCGCCGGTGTTGGTGACGTGGGTCAGGGCGAAGTACTGGGCGATGACGGGCATGGAACTGCCGAGCGGGATATGCTGCACGACCTGCGACTTGGACCATTGATCAAGGGCCAGCCAACAGAGAGCCGTGAGATAAAACACGAGGGTCGAACGGCGAGGCGACACGGCATCCTCCGACAGGGACATGGTTTCACTATCATCCCACGCTTCGCCCGCAGCAGGTAGCAGCCGCGACTGAAGCCGTTCTGCCGCCCTTCACACCAGCCGCCCGCAAGCCACGGCATAATGCCTCCGGGGCTTTCCGTTGCCGGCAGGCCTTCCCGACAGAAAGGAATGCAGATGCGTCGTTTGATCTCGCATACGGCAGCCGCTTTGGCCGCCACACTCGCCATGGCCACGCCCGCCATGGCCTGGCAAGTGACCTGGCTGGGTCACGCCGGGTTCCTCATCGAAGCCAAAGACGGCACCCGCCTGCTCGTCGATCCCTGGCTGAAAAACCCCAAATTCCCGGCCGGTTTCCAGCTGCCGGCCACGATCGACGGCATCCTCGTCAGCCATGGCCACTTCGACCACTCCGGTTCGGCGACCGAACTGAGCACCCAATTCAAAGCGCCGATCGTCGGCAGCTACGAGTTGGTCTCCCAACTGCAGCCCAAAGCCGGTCCCGAGGGCTACGGCGGCAACATCGGCGGCGGTTTCACTGTCAAAGGGGTCCGGGTGACGATGATCCCGGCCGTCCACTCCAGCAGCATCAATGCCGCCGACGGCCATCCGGTCTATGCAGGCAGTCCCGTGGGTTTCGTCCTGCAGGCCAAAGGTGAAAAAACCCTCGTGCATGCCGGCGATTCGGGCCTGACCCGCGACTTCCAGATGGTGGGGGAGGTCTACAAGCCGGAAATCGCCCTGCTGCCCATCGGCGGGCAGTTCACGATGGATCCTGGCATGGCCGCCATTGCGGCCCGCTATCTGGGCGTCAAACAGGTGATTCCGATGCACTACGGGACCTTCCCGTTCCTGACCGGCACGGCCGCCCAATTGAAACAGGCACTCAAAGGGGG
The DNA here is from genome assembly GCA_014377495.1 of Candidatus Sericytochromatia bacterium. Classification (GTDB taxonomy): domain Bacteria; phylum Cyanobacteriota; class Sericytochromatia; order JACMPN01; family JACMPN01; genus JACMPN01. The sequence goes on along the minus strand of JACMPN010000434.1, from coordinate 127 downwards.
TACCGCTACCGTGTCGGAGCTCACTCCGGGCAAACCCGTCAAGTTTTAGCCAGGCGAGCGGTCGACCAACCAAAAGCCCACGATTCAGCAGACCGTCCCGCGGGTCGGGGGCGCGTGGGGGGGGCGC
>JACMPN010000433.1 GCA_014377495.1 Candidatus Sericytochromatia bacterium | reverse complement strand
TGTCCAGCGTTACGGCCATGGCCGCATCCACCAACTCGGGATCGTCGCCCTCGACAAAATAAGGCGCCCACCCGTAACCACGGAACAACTGTGCCAATTCCTCGTGGGTGATGCGGGCGAGGAGGCTCGGGTTAGCAATCTTGTAGCCGTTGAGATGCAGGATCGGCAGCACGGCGCCGTCGGTGGCCGGATCGAGAAATTTGTTCGAATGCCACGCTGTGGCCAGGGGGCCGGTTTCCGCTTCACCATCGCCGACGACGCAGGCGACGACGAGTTGGGGATTGTCGAACACCGCCCCGAACGCATGGCTGAGTGAGTAGCCCAGCTCGCCGCCTTCGTGGATCGAACCCGGGCACTCCGGCGATACGTGACTGGGAATGCCGCCGGGAAAGGAAAACTGGCGAAAGAGCCGGCGCAGGCCCGCCTCATCTGGGGTGATGTGCGGATAAACCTCGCTGTAGGTGCCTTCGAGGTAGGTGTTGGCCACAGCGGCGGGGCCACCGTGACCGGGGCCGGCTACGTAAATCATGTCGAGGTCGTATGCTTTGATGATCCGGTTCAGGTGCACGTAAATAAAGTTTTGCCCGGGGGTTGTGCCCCAGTGCCCCAGCAGCATGGCCTTCACATCTGCGCCCGTCAGCGGCCGCTTCAGCAACGGATTGTCGTAAAGATAGATCTGGCCGACCGAGAGATAATTGGCGGCGCGCCAGTACGCATCCATCTTGTGGAGTAGTTCCGGCGCAGGCGTTTTCGGTTTCATCGTTCAATCCAGCTCGGTGTGGGTCAGGTCCATGCTTTGCGGCCAAGCATGTGCATATGGATCAAAGGGTGCGCACGGCGAGCCCTGACGCGCTCGCTGCCGCGGTTGCAGCGAAATGGCGTCATGGGGCCACTTGCCCCTGCTTGAGGTTCGCGCAGACAGTCACGGCATGACGCGGTGGTGACCCCCATTCCGAAGGACCCACCCCATGCAACATGCCGCGCCCTCTACGATAGCCGAAATCGGCTTCCGGTCGCTATACCTGGCGATCTTCAAACTGGCTCCCGGACGTGAATTTCCGGGGGCTTTGCGTGCGTCTGACACTCATCGCACCGTTTCTGGCTGGCATACTGGCGGTCCGTAGCTGCGTCAGGTGTCTTGCCATTGGTCAGATCGCTCACGTCAGCCACGATGCCTTGACCCGGCTGCTGAGCGGCGACTCCCTGCAAAGTTTCATGCGCATGCTGGTCCGGCACTTCGTGCCGAAGTCCGGCGGCAAACTCGTCATCAACCATACGAGCGTGGCCAAGGCCGGTAAGCTGATCGAAGGCGTCAAATGGCGCTACGACAGTTCATCCAGCGGTAAGTTGCCTGCCCGCAATCCGGCCGTACCGGGCTGGACCAGGACCGACTTGGCCATCGAATTGCTCAATGGGTCCCACGCAAAGGATCGTGAGCCGGAAAACGTCGGCGCCAGGTCGCGCATGAGGCACCGAATTCAGGGCTGGCTGCGCAATGATTGTTCATTAAGAGTATACTTACCGGACGGCTGCTTTGATTTAGCAGCCAGAAACGGCAGTCAAAAGCCGAGTATTCGGCAATTTCTTAATGTTTAGAAGGACCAACATCCATGCGACATCAACTTTGGGGACAGACCGTGCTGGTAGCCATGCTGGCGGTGGGCACGTTGACGATGCCGGCGATTGCCCACGACAACGAGAAAATGGAACACGGCATGATGCACGGCCACGGCATGATGCACGGCCAGGCCATGATGCAAGACCCGGCAAAACGGGCCAAAATGTGGAAAAAGATGGGCGTCACGGCAGCGCAGCAGACCAAACTCGAGGCCCTGATGAAGTCAGACATGCCGAAAATGGAAAAGTTGTCCAAAGACATCCAAACCACCGATAAAGAAATCAATACGCTCTATGGAGATGCCAAAACGGTTCGTCCAACCCTGACCGGCGCCTACGGCAAGCTGACGACCTATCAGGCCGAGATGGCGAACCTGATGTCGCGACACATGCTCGATATGTGGGACATCCTGACCCCCAAGCAGCGCCAAGCCTGTATCAAAATGCATGGTGAGATGCAATAAATCCTTAGCTGACGACGAGACCGGCTGCGTCCTGATGTCGACGTGTCCGGTTCTCGTCGTTTTGGCATCTGCGATACCGGCCCGACTTTTTCCACGTGGGGCGCAGTCGACGAGACCGCCGCCCTCTTTAAAAACAGGCGTTACGCAGCTGACGGCCAGACGCTCTGGGCGCGCCGGCTTGGCCCAAAGCATGTACGGGCGAGGTTTCATGCCAATGCTGGCTCTGCACTTCGTGCCGAAGTCCGGCGGCAAACTCGTCATCGACGGTACGATCGTGGACAACCCCTTAGCTGATCGAAGGCGTCAAATAGCTCTGCGACAGTTGATCCGGCGATAAGGTGCCTGCCCGCAATCGGGTCGTACTGGGCTTGACCAAGATCGACTTGGCCATCGAATTGCTCAATATGGCCCCACGCAAAGGGTCTTGAGCCGGAAAACGTCGGCGCCGTCGCTAGATCGCCCATGACACACCAACGTCAGGGCTGGCTGCGTATTGCTTGATTGGAAGGCATACGGGCTCTGCTCGACGAGCAGCCGCCCGCCACATGTGATGCCCTGGCCGCCGCAGAGGGCAGCGACTGGTTCTGGTGGCTGGGTGACGGCCACGACGCTGGTCACGACGCCGATTTTTCGCCTACACCTGCGGAACGCATGCCTCGCCGCCGGCGTCAGGCCACCTGTCGAACTGGGGCAGCCGATCATCTCGCGGACGATCGGCTGGACACCAGATGTCGCCTGCAGGTCCATGCATTGCTGCCAAGCATGTGCATAGGTATGGCGCCAATTTTAGATTGCGAGACGCTGACTCGCCAGGTACACCGGCGCAGCCTGACGAATCAGCGTCTCACGGGGTTGTGGTGCGTCCCTCACCACAGGTCCAAGTGACGGAGGGGTGGGCGTTACCCGCAGCACCCGCCAGACTGCGTCGCCGGCTCCGCACCGGCCGGCGTAGCCAGGAATTTTTGTTGACACTTTTCGCAGCAAAAGTAGAACGTCTTGCCGGCGCGTTCGGCGTGAGGAGCCGTTGCTTCGTCGACGTTCATGCCGCAGATGGGATCTTTTGTCAGTGAGCCCGATTTTGTCATGGTTTTTTCCTATTCTGTCGATGATATTTGCAAACTAGCGCACTATCCGGCAAATACGCTGAGATTTTCCTAATTTCCTGAAATTCGCCGGTCCATCTCCAATATGGCGTCATGAGCTGCCGGTTCGTGCCGCCACCTGGCCAAATTCTCCGTAGGGAGTGTGGCGCATTGTCCACCAGGCGGGCCGACGCCATTGGCGGTGCCTCTTCAGCGATCCGGCCGGTGACCCCCTTTCAAGAAACGCAAAGCCCGACGACTGTATGTCCATGGTGGACCATTACGAATTGTGAACCATCCGTAGAGTATACCGATGTTGCGTGGCGACCGTACTCCCCCCGCCTCAGGCCCTGTCCGTTTTGCCGGCCAGGAAAGGGCAACGCGCAGCCATGCAAGCAAAACGGGCCGCGCCGCCGCCTCAGCGCGATGATCCGGACGCGCCATGCGGGGACGCCATGCCGGGATCGGGTTCGGGATCATGGGGGTGGGGTCATGTTGCATGCAGAGGCCTAAGCCTGGCGAACGGCTAAACCGTCCCTTCTCGCTCGTCGTTTTCGACTGGGACGGCACGGCCGTTGTGGATCGTGCGGCCAATGCCCACGCGGTCGGCGAGCAAATGGGACACGTGCTCGACCGGGGCGCCTGCATCGTGGTCATCACGGGCACGCACGTCGGCCATCTGGCCGACCAGTTGGCCCAGGCGGGCAGGCAATGGCCGAGGGCGAGGCTTTATGCGGCCACAAATCGGGGCTCGGAGGTGTATGCCTTCGCCGAGAACGGGTTGCCGGAGCGTCTTTGGCTGCGACAGGCGACGACGGAGGAAAACCGACAGTTGGACCTGACGGCCGACACGGCGAGCCGGATCCTGGCCGAGCGGATCGGCGCGCCCGTCACCGTCATCGCCGACCGGCTGAATCGCCGCAAGATCGATCTGATCCCGATCCCCGCCTGGGCAAACCCGACAAAAGACGCAATCGGCAGGTTACTGAATGCGGTGGAGCACCGCTTGCGCCACTTGCCCGGAGGCCTGGCTGCCGCGGTCGCCCTCGTCCGTCAGCAGGCCCAGGCGTCAGGCCTGACCGATGTCCGGATCACGACCGACGCCAAGCACATCGAGTTCGGCCTGACCGACAAGGGCGACTCGATGGCGTGGATCCTGTCACACCTCGCCGCCGCCCTGGGCATTCCCAACGCCGAGGTCCTGATGGTGGGCGACGAGTTCGGGGCGATCGGCGGCATCCCCGGCAGCGACGCCTGCACGATGGTCCCGGAAGCCACAGGTGCCACGTTCGTCTCGGTCGGCGTGGAGCCGGAGGGGTT
>JACMPN010000432.1 GCA_014377495.1 Candidatus Sericytochromatia bacterium | reverse complement strand
GGGAAGCCGACGGCCTGACGACCTTCGGCATCGCCAGCGTCAAAGGCGGCATCCTGGACACGGCCCTGTCGCTGGGCATCCCCGTGCAACCGGGCTGGGACGTGGTCCTGCGGGCCCGCTATGTGGCCGGGGGCGCCGACGTGACCAACCGCAACATTTATAACTGGGCCCAGTTCGGCGAGCTCGCCGCCGGCTTCCGGGTCGATCTGGTCCAGTTGCTCAAGCCGCCTGCAGCCCCCCAGCCGCCCGCACTCCCGTCCCCCCGACCGGTCTAGCCGGGCCGTCCGGCTTCACCGACAGGCATCCGCCCGCTACAATGGTACGCAGTGCATCATGCGAGGAGACTGTCCCGTGTTGGAGTTCGTGCGCCGGATGGCTCACCACGGTATGCGCCTCAACGGCGCCACCGTCGGCAGACAGACGATCGGCGGTTGTGATGTCGGCTATTACCGGCTGGGTCGCGGCAAACAGCCGGCTTTGCTGATCCACGGGATCGGTGATCGTTCGGTCCATTGGCAGGGGATCGCCATGGTCCTGCGGGACGTTTTGGACATGACCATCCCCGACATGCCGGGCTGTGGGCTCTCCACACTGCCGCCGGGTCGGACGTTCATCTCCTCTGCCGAAAGCCGCCACATCCTGCACACGCTCGTCGAACCGCTGGCGGACCAGCGTCCGCTGCTGATCGGCCACTCGCTGGGTGGGCTCTTTGCCGCCAAAATGATGCTCGAAGCACCGGAGCGTTACAGCGGCCTCGTGTTGATCAATCCCGGCGGCCTGAAACTGCCGGAATCCGCCCGGGACGGCAAAATCTTCCGGGACTTCCTGGCCTTTGGCGACCGCATGGAGATTTTCCAGCGGATCTTTCATCAACCGCCCGCCTTTATGCGGATCGTGGCCCCGGGGATCCAACGGCAGTTGCAGGCTCCCGTCGTCCTGGACTTTATCGACGCGATGCATGACTACGACATGATCACGCCCGCCGAAGTCGCCCAGCTGCCGGCTCACGGCCTGCTTTTTCTGGGGGAAGAGGACCAGTTCCTGCCGCCCGGCACCCTGGAAGGTTACGCCGTGCGGTTTCCGGGCCAGGTGACCTGGCTCCCCAACTCCGCCCACGCCTCCCAGGTGGAATGCGCCGGGCAGATCGCCGGCGCCATCCGCCGGATGCTCAGCCCGCCCGCCCGCAAGACCTGGGTTCAGAACGGCGGATCGGTGGTAACGTCTCAGTGGTGACGCCACAGGCGCGTCAGCGGGAGGCATCCATGGCGGGATGGTCCGGATCGATCCGAGAAGCCTGGCACGACACCGGCCAGCGGTTGGCTCCCGGGTTTCGCTTCATGCTGCTGGTCGCCCTCGTCGTCGGGGCCTTCGTCAGTCTGCAGACGGTGTTTCACGCGCGGACGATCGGCACCTTCGCCCAGTTCAGTCTGGGCCTCTTGTGCGTCCTGCCGAGTACCGTCGCCGGGTTTGCAGCCGTGTTCATCCTCTATTTCTGCAACCGGACCGTCGGTAACGACATGGAACAGGCCATGCGGCATCAGTATGGGCGTAGCGTCCGTCTGAGCCTGTCCGAGGAAGCCGGACAGCTACCCCGCATCGTCCTGCTCACCCTGCTCGTCCTGTCCGTGCCCGTGCTGCTGGTGACCTTCGGCCTCGGTCGCTCGTGGCATCAGGCCGTGCTGAATGGCCTGGGCCAGTACTGGTGGTGCGGGGTCACCGTGTTCCTCTACACGCTGGCGACGGCCCGCAACGAGCCGGATCCCGCCGACGCGCGGGCGGATTAGCAGGTCAGGCCGGTAAAACGGCGGGCAGCACCACGGTCACGGTTGTGCCCACGTCCACGGCCGAGTCGCAAGCGACGCTACCCCCATGCCGCATGACCACTGCCCGGGTGATCGCCAGGCCGAGGCCCGTGCCACCCGTCTCCCGGCTGCGGGACGTGTCCGGCCGGTAAAACGGCTCAAACAAGTGTGGCAAATGCGCTGCGGCAATGCCCGGTCCATTGTCGGCCACGATGCAGGCAGACCCCGTCGCCACCGCCTGCGTCGTCACCCGGATCGCCCCGCCGTCCCCGGTGTACTTGATGGCGTTGTCGATGACGTTGCCCAACGCCCGCAGGATCAACCGGCGATCCCCCTGCAGCGGCGCCGGGTCCAGCTCGGCCGACACCCGCAGGTGGCGCTCCATCAGGAGGTGGCGCCGGGCCTTGAGCAACTCACCGGTCAAAGACGCCAGGTCCAGTTGTTCCAGAACGAGGGGGGCTTCACTCTTCCCCCGCATCAGCAGCAGCAATTCACCGAGCAGGCCGTCGACCTGCTGGATGTCCTCGTGGATATCCTGGACGTACGGTTCGACGGTGCCCGTCACCGTCATCAGGCGGGCAGCGACCTCCATCCGGCTCAACGGCCCGCGCAACTCGTGGGACACATCAGTGAGCAACTGCTCCTTTTGCAGCAGGACTTGGCGCAGGCGTACCCGCATCGTCTCGAACGCCCGCTCCAAATGGCCGAACTCGTCGTGGCGATGGACGGCCACGGCCGTCTCCAGATCGCCTCCACCCAACCGATCGGCGATCGTCACCATCCGGCGCAGGGGCCGGATGACCCAGATCAGCAGGGGTGGGACGATGAGGACGGCCAGGAGCAGAACCCAGCCCAGGGCGAACAGTGCCGTCGGCGGTGGACCGGGCGACGGCGCTGGGGCGGGAAATGACACGTACAGGGCGCCCACCGGCTGGGCGGCTAGAACGATGCGCACCCAATAGCGCGGCAGCGGTCCGAATGGCCCACCCGGTCCCGGGCCACCGAAACCCGGTGGGGGCATGCCGGCCATGCCGGGCGGGGGCGGGCCTGGCGGGGGACCCGGATGGAAAAACGGCCCGAAAGGCGGCGGCATGGGCACGTGGAACAATTCCCGGAAGAAACCCGGCGGCGGCTGATCGGCATGAGGACCCGTGTGCGAGGTCGGCAATTGCCAGACCTTTTGCCGGGTCAGGGCCGTCCGCAACTCGGGAGACGGTGGCCAGCCCTGTAGGCGAATCGCCAGGTGCAGGCGCTGCTGCAACCCGTCGAGCTGGGCGGGTGGAATCCCCTTAGAGGTCCAGGCGTCCTCGACGAGCATGCCGACAAAACCCGCCTTGGCCGCCGTCTCATCAGCCAGATGTCGGGTGAAGGCCGCCCGGTCCCCCGCCACCAACCGGTCCCCGAAGGCCTTGGCCACGCCGAGGAGAAAAAGGCAGGCGGCGATCGCATAGATGAAGATCGTGGCGACGAGGGAACGTCTCACCATACGAAGCGGTATCCCAAACCGCGCACGGTGATCATATGTTCCGGCCGGCGGGGATCGGCCTCGATCCGGGTCCGCAGGCGGCTGATATGGGCGTCGATGCTGCGATCAAAGCGGTCACTGGCATCCTCCCCCAACACGGAGAGCAACTGCTCCCGGGTATAGATGCGCCCGGCCGATGCGGTCAGGGCTTGCAGGATCAGGAATTCCGACGTGGTCAGTTGGATCTGGCGATCGCCGACCGTCAGGATCAGACGATCGGCATCCAGGCCGTCCGTGCGGGGCGCCGCCGCCGGCACCCGCCGGAGCACAGCTTCCACCCGGGCAAACAGTTCCAGGGGATTGAAGGGTTTGGGGAGGTAATCGTCGGCGCCGATCTTCAGGCCCTGGATCCGGTCCAAGTCGTCGCCACGGGCCGTCAGCATGATGACGGGCGTCCGATCGCCCGCCGCGCGCAGCCCCCGGCACACGGCAAATCCGTCCTGCTCGGGCAGCATCACGTCCAGCAAAATGAGGTCCACGCCGCGTGCCAGATGGGGCGCACCCGCCGACGGGCGATCCGCCCACACCAGGGTATAGCCCTGGGTGTCGGCAAAGGCCGTGAGCAATCGGGCGAGCTTGTGGTCGTCATCGATCAGCAGCAGAGTGTGGGCCATCGTCCCGGCATCATCGCAGGTTTGCGGTGGCCGGGGGAGCACCCCGGCCATCGCATCCTATTGACCCATGCCGGTGCTGACGGTGGTCGCCACATGGGCTTTCGGCCGGGGCCCGCGACCACCGGGGCCGCCCATGCCCATCCGGCCGCCGGGGCCCCCGTGACCGCCGGGTCCACCGTGACCGTCAGGCCCACCATGACCGCCCTGCGCCGCCGCCGTGAGCTGGGTCCGCTGTTCCTTGGTCAGACTGGCGAAGGCCG
>JACMPN010000431.1 GCA_014377495.1 Candidatus Sericytochromatia bacterium | reverse complement strand
CTTTTTTTGAGGGGGTAGGGCGGGTGGCATGGGGGGACGTCTCCACTGTCTGAGCCGTGAGGCGAGTTTGGGGACTTCCCCCATGCCACCCGCCCTGCCCCCTTTCCCCCTATTTAGAAAGGGTGTGAATAAAAGGGGAGTGGAGGGCGAGTCGTGGCCGCTGAGGCACGAAGCGCTGCCACGACCGACCGGAATCCCGAGCTTGCGAGGCGGTGGGGCGGATGGGCGGCGGGCCAACCCACCGCACCTGAGCGGGGCAGGAGGGGGAAGGGGCGGCCCGCCGGATAGGCCGCCAGGCCGTGAGCCGGCGCGTGTCGACCCGTGGGGGAACCTGGGGAGTGCAGCGCACCCGCCCGGGCGGGTGAGTCCGGCTGCCCTGCGTGGCCCACTACCATCGAAAGCCGGGCAAGTGGAGCGTCCCGGCTGAGGAACGAAGCCGGGCCCCGGGTGCCCCCAGCCGGCGGGCGCACCCGACGGCCTCTCTTGGCCGCCACCTGCCAGAACGGGATTCCCCCGTCCCAGCTGCTCTATCGTTGCCTTCCCCTGCGATCGAATTGTACGATTAGAACGTTTCAACCGTACAATTCGGACAATTGGAGGGGCCACCATGCCCCAAGTGCCCGCCTCAGAGGCTCGGGACAACCTGGCCGAGCTCATCAGCCGGGCCGCCTACGGGAAAGAGCGCATCATCCTGACCCGCCGCGGTAAGTCGCTGGCGGCGATCGTCTCCATGGGGGACCTGCGCCGGCTGAAGAAGCTGGATGATGACACCGTCCTGGCCGAAGCCCAGCAAGACGGAACGATGTCGCTTGCCGACCTGAAAGTGGAGCGTCCTGGCTGAGGAACGAAGCCGGGACCCCGCCGGCATCTCTCCGTCGCTACCAGCCAGACACGCCGACCCGGGCGTCACGTCCACGTCGCCGTAGCCAATCGATCACCGCCGAGGTGCGCCGTCGAATCAGCACTGACAGGATCGCTGCAGCGCACCAAATTGGGCCGATGAGCGGCAGTGCGCGTGGAACTTTCCGTGGCTGGGTTGCATCGTTTCAGGTGTTGACCTTTCGGAGGGAACCATGGCCATCGCTCGCACTGCTTTCCTGATTGGATCACTTGCAGTCGCAGCCCAGCTTGCGGGTTGCAGCGCTGTCGCGGGTGCACCGGTCGCCACGACACCATCAGCGTCTCCCTGGCCGGCCGAATATAGCGCTTGTGAAAGCCCGACGTTCGTACAAAACATCCCGGCCGATCCTTGGCTGATCTCCGATTTTGAGGGCACGGTTACCGACGAGGCGGGCAGACCACTGGACGGTGTCATCGTCAGCGTGCGGATCGTCGATTCCGGTAATCTGGCCGCATTGCGTAAGGCGATACCGCCGGATGTAATCGGCGTGCGCATTCGGGACGGTAAGCCCGAGTGTGTGCAGACCCATTGGCAGGAGATGGGAGATTTCACCAAGTTCGCCAACGGTTCAGACGGCGCCACGACCGTCAGCAAAGTCGGCGCTTGGACAATAGCGCACGTCCCTGCCAATGCCACCATTTTGGCCCAGTGGGAGCATCCCGGCTACCAGGCAGAAACCCGCACGGTGACGATGGTCCAAAATCCATCACACAAATACGGACCCAATAGGGCCTATGTCACGTTGACCGCCAAGTCATAAGGAAACGCCCACTTTCGGCGGTTTGCGAGCGAGGCCGACGACTTAGACAGGGGTGATCGCATAACCTTCTTCGGCCAGGTCTACAGACCCAATCCGCCGCCGGCGTTGTCCCGGAACAACGAGCCGTCCCGCACGTAGCGGTCGAGCATCGCCCGGGTGCGGTGCCGGGTCTGCTTCATG
>JACMPN010000430.1 GCA_014377495.1 Candidatus Sericytochromatia bacterium | reverse complement strand
GATCGTCGCCGAAGACCGCTTCAAGGCCCTGAACCACGCCTATGAGACCCTGGCCGATCGGACCCGGCGGGCCGCTTACGATGCCGGCCTGCCGCCCCCACCGGCCCCGCCTCCGCCCGAAGCGCCGCCGGCAGCGCCCCGTCGGCCCAGCCCCCGCCAATGGGAAGCCCCGGCCGATCCGGTCATGCGCAGCGCCAAAGCCCCAGGCCCAAAGAAACCGGCTGGACCGCCGGCTTTTATGGACGTCCTCCGTGATGCCACCCGCCGACGGGGCCACGAATGGCCCGAGGACTGACGGACGGGCGTCCTGCTCATGCCGGGCCGCCTGCACCGGCTCCATCAGATCTGGCTGGTCCGACTGGCCAAAAAAGCCGAGGCCGGGCCGCCCCCGTCACTCGCCTGATCGCACCGTCACCGTGTGAAGTGGTCAGCCCCGCAGGCCGGACTTTGTCCGGGGCGCCAGGTCCGTCGGTTTGCCCTCTCTGATGTGATTCGCCAAGCGACCACCGAGACCCACAAGGCCGGCCACTGCATTGGCGGCTTTGGCATAGACGCTGGCGTTGTCGGGAGGCAGCCAGAGGTCGCCGACGTCTCGCGTGGCCCCGGTCGGCGTCGTCACCCGGCCCGTCTTGGGGATGACGGCAAACAGGACCCGGTGATAGGGTGTCGCCACGGACGGTGAGCCGGGGGCGGCTTTGACTTTGAGGGCCGACCATTGCCGCAGCAGTTGGGACTCGGACAGCGTGCGGGTGACGCCATGCGGATCGGCGAGGGTGAATGCCCGTTTGCCGTCGGTATCCTGATAACCGGTGACCAGGGAGTAATGCAGCCCCGAGCCGTCGTGGCGGTCGTCGCAGTCGTACAGGATCAGGGCCGGCACACCTTGATCGATCAGGGTCCGTAAATCGTCGGTACCGGCGCCGTGGCGCATCGTCGCCTGGAACCCCCGGCCCCGGGCATAGGCGACGATGTCGCCCGGTGCCGTGAACATGTCCACGACCGGACCGGTCGAGCGGATGGCCGCATCGATGCGGGTGACATGGGCGTCAGCGGCCGGCGCCCCATAATAGGTGAGCAGCATCGACAGCGACGTCGTCCCACAGGCGTTGCCCTTTTGGGTCTGTAGGGATACGGGCAGGGAAGTCCCGGCCAGTGCTTCCATCGCACCGGCTGTCGGGTCGGGAAAGCGGAACTCCGCCGGATCGAAGGCCTGGGTCTCAAAGCGGTCGGCCATCACCGGGGTGGCGCCGGCCCGCACAAAGGCATCGACGATGCGGGTGGCGGCGACGGCGGACTGGGGCGCCCCCAGTCCGGCCTCCTGGATCATCGCCGCCATCTCCGTCCGGAGAGTCTCGGGGCTCACCGGCGCTTGGCGCTCGTGCAGCCGCCGCTCCGCCTGGGCAACGAGGGAGGACGCTTCGTCGCCGGTGATCTGATGGTCCTGGAAGGCCCGTCGGACCAGTGGTGCAGTCATCGAGCCACCCCTCCCGAAGCTGGTTTTGCCATAAAATGATCACTACTACTAATAGTAGGTTATCAGCTCGGCCCCGTCTGCCGAATCCGGCTCGTCCGCCGCATACGTGTCCGATCCGTAATCGTGGGTGTCTTCGTCCTCGGGATGTTCCTGATCGTCGAACTCGTGCCGCTGATGGGGCTGCTGGCCACGTTTCTTCCTGGTTTCGTGGGCTTGGTCGTGCTGATTGGGGATCGGCACATGGAAGAGGCTGCCCAGGCGGGACTTGAGGGCGAGGTCGCTTTCGAGGCTGTCCCTGAGCGGGGCATGCACGGCCTCTGCCGGAGCGGCATCGACGGCCGGCCGTGTCCCTTGCCGGGCGAACCGGACCAGGGCCGCCACGGCGGCATCGTCGTAGCCGGAGAAGTGACCCATCTCGAAAAGGAAGGTCTTTTTGACTTTCAGCAAAGGCAACTCGGAGCCTATGATCAGACCGCCCACGGATTTGGCGACGGTCGACACGGCTGCGTCACCCTGGACGTTTAGCAGGGCCCCGGCAAAGTCCGCCGTCGACACGTCCGCACCGGTGACCTTGGTCGACGGGAAATCGACCTGCAGGGAGAGGTCGTAGTACCTCCCGCCCAAGGCGAAAATGCCCTCCATGTCCACACTCCCCGTCCTAGTCTGCGCAACCGTCTGTCGTCACCATACCACCGGCCTGTTCGCGCTCTGTTGGCTGCGATTTTGCAGGAAGTTTGGAGGCGGTTAAATCAGCGACGCAGTGGCCGGCCGATGACCTCGGCCATCGGGGTCTTGGTCCGTCCGCCGCCCAAGTCTATTCAAGACTGTCCAAGCCGAGCGACGACCCCCACGATAGGCTGCGTTTCAGCGTCGGTAAAACCCTGTCAGCAGGCGGTAAAGCGACCGATTGGGTGCGACGCGTGAGGGCATTGGGTGCCGACAAGGAGGGACGATGATGCGTCACACATGGATCCTGGCCCTGGTGGCGGTGATGGCGGTGGCCGGCTGCGGTCAGATGCCCGGGACCACCGCCACACTGGTGGCGACACCGATGCACACGTCGGCATACAGCGGCGCGTACGGCGGCGGCTATGGCGGCTACGGCGGCTACGGCGGCTTCGGCGGGCCCGGGCCGTACGGGGGGTGGGGCTTCGGGGGGACACCGCCGGCCAGCGGACTCGGCGACTACTACCGCAGCCGCAACGGGAATGCGACCGTCACCGGACCGGTTGGCGGGGTATTCGACTGGAACGCCTACTACCCGACGGCGGGCCTGATCCCCGGTTTCGGCAATTTCGGCTCCTACGGCGTGCCCATCTATGCCAATAACACGGGGACACCCTTCAGCGGGCCGTATCAGTACGGCGCATCGGTGGGGTATCCGTTCAGCCCCTGGCGCGTGTTCTGACCCTGTCGGAAAAAAACGGGGCGCCCGCTGTATGGCGGGCGCCCCGATCGCATGCGGACTGCAAATAGGTCTTGAGACAGGCCAGCGTGTTGCTCCAGGCGTCTTTGGCGGAGGCCTCCCGATCAGCGGTGCCGTTGGTGGGATGGGCAAAGGCGTGTGGGCCGTCGGGCCGCCGCCGGGTGTCGTCACAGGCCCTCACATGCTTTGACAATCCCCGGGGTGAGGCGCAATGTGGGAGGACGCCCCGTGAGCGAGCGCTCGCTCGTGGCGTCATCGTGAATGATGGAGGTATCCCGACATGTCGACGCAAAATCGCAGCACAGCTGGCGCATTTCTCGCCTGGGCCATCGTCGGGAGCGCCTTGGGCGGGATCGTCGCCCTGTTGCTCGCCCCACG
>JACMPN010000429.1 GCA_014377495.1 Candidatus Sericytochromatia bacterium | reverse complement strand
GTGATCGCCAGCTTCACCAACGCCAAGGCAAACGACACGGGGATCCGGGCGACGACCGACCCCACGGGCCGCCTGTACCTCGCCAGTGCAGCGACGGTGCTGACGGCCGTCAAGTACGTCGGCGACTCCGGCCGGGTGAACACCGAAGCTGGCGTCAACGACCGGGTGGCGACGAACATCCCCGGCGACGTGGCATTCAGCGGGAACCGGGCCATTGTGACGATGGCGGGCACCCAGGACGCAGTGGGCGGTTCCATCGCCTTTGCCCCGGGCCAGATGGTGATCAACGGTGTCGACGTGACGGCCGGCTTCATCGCCACACCGGCGGCCAATACGACGTCCCAGAATGCCGCCGCCCTGGTCACCCAACTCAACACCTTTGCGGCCCAGACCGGGGTCATCGCCTCGACGGCGGCCAACAACCCCAGCCGCCTCGTCCTGACCAGCCGGGGCGCCACCATCGACGTGCAGCCAGGCGCCCCCGGGCTCAACCCGCTGCCCGTCACGGGCATCGCCATCGGCAAGACTCAGGTCCAAAACACGATCTTCCAGTCCCTGCTGAACTTCCGGCAATCGCTGATCAATGTCAAAGCCCAGCCGGGGATCGTCGATTTGATCAGCCTGCAGAACATCGGCGAAGTCGGGGAATCCCTGGAGAACCTGACCAATATCCGGTCGGTCCTCGGGGCCCAGTCCAACCGGCTCGAAAAGAGCGGCAATCGGCTGGAAGCACTGAACGTCACCGATCAGGCCCTGCTGTCCGAAAACGAGGACACGGATTTCCATGAGGCGCTGACGCAGCTGTCGCAGGAAGAGATGGTCTATCGGGCGGCGTTGGGCGTCGGTTCCCGCATCCTGCCCCCCAGCCTGATGGATTTCCTCCGGTAATCTGCGTTAAAGAGCCCCGATCAAGGTGCCGAGGTGAGGCCTGAAACGTGACACAAATCTGTGAGGAAGCCCCATTGGCCGCTTGCTGCAAACACCATGCTTCATGGAAGCTTAATATGCCTTTTACCGTTTTGAGTCATGCTGGCGGCCGCGCCGGGCCATAAAGAGAGCATGACAGAGATGCCCAAACCGCTAGCTTCGGCACCCACCGTGCTGATCCCCCTGGACCGCCGGCAGCTCCGCAGCAGCGTTGACCGTCAGCGGGCCCTGATCAATGCGGTGCCATCCCTGCCGGCCACCATTGCGATCGACACGCCTCCGATCAGCAGTACCGAGCTCGCTCCAAAACTGGCGCAGGACGCCTTCATCAGCCGGTCATACGATCTGCGCAATCCCGCCAATGTCGGGCAGGGCCTCGACGGCGCCCTGCGCTCGTTTGCGGCGGTGGCGACGGATGTCGAAGGCCTCTCCCAGTCCAACCTGACCGTCGGCGCCAGCCTGGCCCTGACTGGCAAGCTCGTCAAAGACGGCACCCAAGTCATCGTACACACCGGCCGGGTGATGGACGGCATCCGCATGGCGCACACGAATCTGGCCCGCACGTCGGCAGGGTTCCAGTCGGCGACGACGGGCATCGGCAAGGGGATCCACACAGCCAAGAGCCATTTCAAGCCCATCCTGCTCCAGGTGGAACGGGTCGGAGCTGTGGGCAGCCTCGCTCTCGCCGCCCTGTCGATCCCGTCACTCGCCGTGTCCGCCGTCCACAAGAACCGTGCCGCCGTCACAGCGCTTCGCAGCGACAGCGCCACCGGCCAAGAGAAGATCGCCGCCGTCACGAATGCCAGCTATACGAACGCCGCATTGGCCTATACGGCCGTGGCCGTCCCGTCGGCCATCAAGACACTGGCCACGACCGGCCGCAAGACGTCGGCCATCACCAAAATGGCCGTCAAGGCCCAGAGTTCACGCACCTATGCTGCAGCCGACCGGGCGTCCCGGGTCATCTCACCTGTTGCCGATGCGACGCTCCTCGTGGCAGATGGTCTGCACCTGTACACGACGTTGACCAACAAGCAGGCCACAAACCAGCAACGGGCCCGGGCTGGCCTGAACGTGAGCCTCGATGCCCTGAAGGTGGGTCTCTATACCCTGCCGCAGACCCGGGCCGTGCGCATCGCCTACACGGCCGCCGGCATCAGCCAACTCGGCTTTGCCGTGTACGGTATCGTTTCTCCCGAAAAGCCCTGAACGGCGTCTGCCCTGCACATCTGGACAACCTAATGCCCGGGTCGGGCTCGGGCTGGTCCCGTCACGTGCCACCGCATCCGCAAAAGCAATCAAGTGGCCCCTCTGCGGGAACTTTGCGGCCCCACTTTCATCCAGGCTTAAGCCGATGATAACCGTACACACGCAAGGATCACCGGGCGAATCGGGACAACCCCGTATGATTGAAGCAGCACGTCCGACGGCGCCCTCCGGGGCGCCCGTACCGCCGTCAGGGAGCCAGACTCCCCGCCCGGCAGGTCGGACTGCATCTGCGGCCTCTCTCCAGCAGGGCGATGCCGTGACGCTGCGGACCACCGACCGACCGACGCAGAAGCTCCGTCCCCTGCCCAACGCGGTGGCCACCCAGCTTCATGCCTTGCACAAGCCGGCCAAAACGTCCGACACAGCGCTCTCGGCATCCCACCACACGTTTTCCGGCGCCCTCAATCCCTTGGACCGGACGAGCCTGGTGGGTGAATACGTCATCGCCCTGACCCAGTTGTCGAGCACGCCGGCGCAGACGGCCTCGGCGATTGCCCGGATCGGTCACGATCTGCAGGATCCGACCTTGACCGGTGCCAAGCGCGTCCTCGTCGTCCGGGAACACACCCAGGCGACCGCTAAGCTGCTGTTCACAGCGACGGCGCTGCCGGCTGTCTGGACGATGGCCTCCGGGATGTTGCCGACCTGGCTGTCCGGGGCTCGCTTTTCAGTGGGCGCATCGACCTGTAACCGCATGCTGGCCGGGGCGATGAACGTCGCCAGGCCCATCGGGGACGGCGTCCTCTTCGTCGGAGATGCGATGTACCTCAGGGACCGCCTGACCGACGACTCCGCCACCACGGTCCAAAAGGCGAGGGCCCTGATCGACGTGGGCATCGACACGACCCGGCTGGTCGCCTACGTGATGCCAAATTCAGCGCCGATGAAGTTCGCCGCCGGGGCTGCCATGTTTGCCCGGACGGGCCTCAGTTTGCGGGACATGTCCCACCGGAAATAGAGTTGCTGGTCTGATTCGAACCCTCACGTGGTCCGAGTTGCTGTCCGACGTTACCCTGTGGGGTGGTCCTTTTTCATCCAAATCGACAGGTAACTGCGCCCCTCGACCTGCTCGTCGCTCAGTCCGATGCGCTCGGCCATGCGGGTGATGGCTTCGCCCTCGCCCTCGATTTCCAGGAACACGGCATCGATCCCGTCGAGCCGGTCGACGGCAACTTCGACACCGTCCTGGTGCCACGTCGTCCGCTGCTTGGTGATCTCCGTGCGGATCGTGTGACCCAGGAAGTGCATCAACCGGTCGATGACCTCATCCTGGCCGGGTGGTAGCGGTTGCTCCCACTCTTCCCGGATCTTGGTCGTGCCCTCCCAACGGGCGGCCCCCTTCAGGGTAAGCCTGGGAGCGCCATCCCGCCATCGCAGCCGGACGACCCGGTCCTTCAGGTCGTAGTACCGGTCGACAAGCCGAAAGGTCTCCGAGTCGGATCCCAGGATCCCGGAGATCGTCGTGTCCTGACCGGACAACAGGCGGTATTTGGTTTCTTTTTCTTCAGCCATGATGTGTGCGCTCTGTCCCTAAGCCCAAAGGCTTGCCGGCTAATGCGTGTGGCCGCGCCAG
>JACMPN010000428.1 GCA_014377495.1 Candidatus Sericytochromatia bacterium | reverse complement strand
CCGTCAGCGATTCTTGAGTCATGGAATCCTCACCGCAACGCCTGCATCCAACCACCCTGCCGCCGGGGCGAAAAGACGCGCCTGAACGTGCATTGCGGTGACGTCCGCCCGCCAAATCACGTGACGGCTGACTTGAGCGAGGGTCTGGCCGGCGCACCGTCTCATTGGGCCCCTGAATAGGCTTGAGACCAGGATATCGTAACAGGTCTTAATTGCCTATTGTGCCGTCAGAGACGGGTTGGCGACGATGCGATGCGTCTGAACAGCCCTGCCAGGTGATACGCCGGATGTCTAGACCCCGTCACCGAAGTCGAACAGGGTCAGATCCGTGCCGACTTCCGGCAACGGACCCACCGAAACGCCGAACCGGGCACTCTGATACCCGTGCGGCAACGGCTTGCCCCGCGTCGCCCGCTCGCCCGTGAACACAACCACCTCTTCGAGAGTCAGCGTCTTGGTGCGTTTGTCCGTCTGGATGGCGACGACATCCCCCAGGGGACTGGCGTCCCGCACCTGCTCGTTGGACTTTTTGTCCAGACCGATCGTCTGCACGCCCTTGCCCTTACCCATCATCGGGAACGCCTCGGCCGGCAGGAACAGCAGGCGGCCGCCCGTGGAGATGAATCCGATCCGGCTGTTGGCGCCCATGGGCTTCAGCGAGAGCAGCGTGTCCTCGGGGGCGAACGTGAACACCTGCTTGCCCTTACGCTGATTCGAGATCAGATCCTCGCCAGTGACCCGGAACGCCAGGCCCCCCTCACTGGCCACGAGGTAAGTCTCGTTCGCCCGGATGAGCAGACCGTCCGTGATGCGCATCTTGTCGAACTGGAACCGCTGGGACAAGGGCTCACCGTCGCCCCGGCCGCTCGGCAGCGTCGCCGCCGGGGTCGCATAGACCCGTCCCGCCGTGTCCGTGCAGATGAAGGTGTCGGTCGTGTGGCCCATGATCAGCGTCAGCAGCCCGTCGCCCTCTTTGAATTTCAGCTTGTCACTGTCGATGACGCCTTTCATCATCCGCACCCAGCCCTTTTGGGAGAGGACGACGGTGATCGCCTCACGCCCGACCAGATCGGACTCGGATAGGGCCCTGGCCTCGCCGGCCTCCTCGATGCGGGTGCGGCGGGCGTCGCCATGCTTTTTGCGGATCAGGCGCAACTCATCCCGGATCGTCTTGCGCAGCACGGACTCGTCGCCCAGGATGGCCAGCAGGTCGGTCAGCTCTTTCGTCAGACCCTCCTGCTCCTTCATCAGATCCGACTCCTCCAGCTTGCGCAGCTGGCGGAGTCGCAGATTGAGGACGGCCTTGACCTGGATCTCGCTGAGCCCGAAGCGTTCCATCAAAATCGGCTCGGGGTCGTCATGGTCCTGGATGATCCGGATGATCACGTCGATATGGGCATGGGCAATCAGGTAGCCGGCGAGCAGGTGTAGCCGGGCATCGATCTGGCCCTTGCGATGCTCGCTGCGCTTGGTGACGACCTCGGCCCGGAAGTCGAGGAACTCCATCAGGCAGGTCTTCAGGCCGATCACCTGGGGCGAACCGCTGGGCATGAGCACGTTCAGATTCATCGGCACCCGCCGCTCCAGGTCCGTCGTGGCGTAGAGGTGATCCATGATCATCTCCGCCGGGATGCGGCCGGAACGGGGCTCCAGGATGATCCGGCAGCCCTCGGCGTCGCTGGACTCGTCACGGATGTCCGTCAGCAGGGGAAAGGGTTTTTTCTTGTTGTCCTTGGGGGAGATCATGTCCCCGATCGTCTCCAGCAGCCGGGACTTGTTCACCTGGTAGGGAATGCTGGTGATGATGATCTGATACCGGCCGTGACCCAGGTCATCCCGCTCGTAGGACGCCCGCAGCCGGATGCTGCCCAGGCCCGTCTCGAAGGCCTTGAGGATCTCGTGGGGCTTGGAGACGATGATCCCGCCCGTGGGGAAATCGGGGGCCGGGACGATCGTCATCAGCTCTGCGGTCGTCATCTGCGGCTTTTTGCTCAAGGCCAGCAACGCATCCACGATCTCTGTCAGGTTGTGGGGCGGCACTTCGGTGGCCATGCCGACGGCGATGCCCTGGGTGCCGTTCAGCAACAGGTTCGGGACCCGGGCGGGGAGCAGCTTGGGCTCCTGCATCGTGTCGTCGTAGTTCGGGCGCCAGGGCACCGTGTCCTGATCCAGCTCGTCCAGCAGCTCCTGGGCAAAGGGACTCATCCGGGCTTCGGTGTACCGCATGGCGGCGGCGTTGTCGCCGTCGACCGAGCCGAAGTTGCCCTGGCCGTCGACCATCGGGTAGCGCAGGGAAAAGGACTGGGCCATCCGGACCATGGCGTCGTACACGGACTGGTCGCCGTGGGGATGGTACTTACCAATGACATCGCCGACGATCCGGGCGGATTTCTTGTGCTTGTTCTGTGGGCTCAGGCTCAGCTCGCGCATGGCGTACAGGATGCGCCGGTGTACGGGCTTGAGGCCGTCGCGGACGTCCGGCAACGCCCGGTCGGTGATCACCGACATGGCATAAGCCAGATACGAGTCCCGCATCCGGTTGACGAGGTTGACGGGTTGGATGTCGATCACAGGATCACCTCGGCAGTGCTGCCGTACAACTCAATGAAAGCGCGACGTTTTTTGGGTTCGCTGCCCATCAGGTCGGACACCATCAGGTCGCAGAGCTCGGCGTCCTCGACCTTGACCTGCAGGAGCCGGCGCGTCTCGGGGTCCATCGTCGTCTCCCGCAACTGGGCCGGCATCATCTCGCCCAGGCCTTTGAAGCGGCCGATCTCAGGCTTGCTGCGGCGTTTGGGGTCCCGCTCCAGCCGCTTGAGCAGGGTGGACAGCTCCGCATCGTCCAGGGCATAAAAGGTCTCTTTGCCGACGCTGACCCGGTACAACGGCGGGCAGGCCAGGTAGATGTGGCCCGCCTCGATCAAAGGCCGCATGTGCCGGTAAAAGAACGTCAGCAGCAGACAGGCGATGTGGTGCCCGTCCACGTCGGCGTCCGTCATGATGATCACCCGGCCGTAGCGGAGCCCGTCGTAGCGGAACTCCTCGCCGATGCCGGTGCCGATCGCCACGCTAAGGTCGCCGATTTCGGCGTTTTCCAAGGCCGCCAGCATCGTCAGGCCTTCGGTGTTGCGGATCTTGCCCCGCAAGGGCAGAATCCCCTGGGTCTCGGGCTGCCGGCCCTGGCGGGCGGAGCCGCCGGCCGAGTCGCCCTCGACGATGAACAGCTCCGTCTCCTTGATATCCGTCGACGAGCAATCCGTCAGCTTGCCGGGCAACGGCGTCTTGCCGGTGATCGTCTTGCGCACCGTCCGTTTGGCTTTGCCGGCGTTGATGCGGGAGACGGCCCGGGCGATGACCGTGGCGACCAGGCGGTCGGCCTGCTCGGGATGGCTGTGCAGGAACAGGTCGCACGAATCCTTGACGAGGCCGTCGACGAACTTGGCCGCATCCCGGCTGGTCAGCTTTTCTTTTGTCTGGCCGTCGAACTGGGTCTGCCTGAGGTAGACGGAAAGCACTGCCCAGGCCGTGACCGTCACGTCCTCCATCGTCAGGGTGATCCCCTTGGGGAGGAGTTTTTTGGTGTCCGCATACTCCCGCAGGGATTTGGTCAGCCCGGACTTGAGGCCGTCGATGTGGGTGCCGCCCCGCGGGGTGGGGATCGTGTTGACGTAGCCTTCCCAGCGGCCTTCGCCCTCGGGCTGCCACTGCACGGCAAAGATCACCCGCTCACCGTTGCCGACGTTGGCGTATAACGGCTCATCGAGGACGATATCCAGGTCGGCGGTGATCTCCGTCAGGTACTGGCGGACCCCGTGGGGATAGCTCCACTCCTCTTTGCGGCCGGTGATCTCGGAATGGAAGCTGACCCGCACGTTCGGATTCAAGATGGCCTTGGAGCGGGTCATCGTGATCAACTGGTCTTCTTTGAAGGTCGGCCGCTCGAAGACCGTCATATCCGGCAGAAAGCTGATCTCGGTGCCCTTCCAGCGGCTGGGCCCGACGACGCGCAGTTCCTCAGCGACGTAACCGTGCTCGAAGCGCATCAGGTACTCCTGCGCCTCCCGCCGCACCGTCACCGTCAGCCAGGTCGACAGGGCATTGGTCACCGAGACACCCACACCGTGCATGCCGCCGGAGATGGCGTAGTTGTCGCGGTTGAATTTGCCGCCCGAATGCAGGACCGTCATGATCACTTCGACGCCGGGCTTCTTGTGGGTCGGATGCTCGTCGATCGGCATGCCACGGCCGTTGTCCCGCACGGTGATGGAGTTGTCGGCGTGGAGGGTGACCCAGATCTTGTCGGCAAAGCCGCCCAGGGCTTCGTCGGAGGCGTTGTCGAGGACCTCGGCGAAAATGTGGTGCGGATCCGAGGTGCGGGTGTACATCCCCGGCAGCCGGCGGACGGGATCGAGACCTTCCAAGACCTCGATACTGGATGCCTGGTAGCTGCTCATGGTAGAACCTGCAATCGTGTGGGGACGCCTCACGCATTATCTCGTTTCAGGGGCTGGATGTGTGTATCGCTTCGTTGCTGCTGCTTGGTCAGCGCACGGGCGACCGGGATGCAGTGTACTCGAAACCATTTTCGATTACAAAGGCAAACGGCCTCGCCACTGCCGCTTCCCGCCACACGGCTCCGCCAATTCCGCCTCCATCCCCCATTCCCCAACATCCGCCCCGCAGACCCCGATAAAAAGCCGCCCCGATGTGGGTCGGGACGGCTGGCGAGCGCTGCGCAGACAGCCTGCGGGCGGTGGGCGCCGATCCCCTAAGGGGTCGTGAACGTGCCCGAACCTGTGAACGTGTGGACGGTGTCGCCGCCCACTGTGGTCTTGGTCCCGCCGACCGTGGCCAGCGAGCCCGTGTAGCGAACGATGACGATCCCGGAGCCACCTGCCGCGCCGCCCGGTCCATATTGCCACATGCTGCCGCCGCCGCCGCCGCCGCCCGTCTCGGGGGTGCCGGCAGTCGCCCAGACGGTTGATCCACCGCCGCCGCTGCCCCCCCCGCCTACGCCACCGAGAGTCCCAAAGGTCACGTTGCCATGGGCGCCACCGCCGCCACCAGCGTAGTAGGTCGATACCCCGGAGATGGCCGACGCCAAGCCAGGCCCACCAGCACCGCCTCCATTGGTGACGCTGTGCGTGCCGTCGGCGCCTGTGCCGCCGGCGCCCCCACCGCCACCACCGCACCAGTTCATGGTCGCCGTCGCCCCGACAATGGGACCGCCGGCAAAGCCTTGACCGGCTGTCCCCGCCCCATTGAGGATCGGGTTGATATCGTTGCCCGGATAGTAGCCGCCCCCACCGCCCGAACCACCGGCATTCGCATGTCGGCTCCCTGACGACCTGCCGGCACCGCCCGAACCGCCGCCAATAGCCGTGAGTGACCCGAATACCGAATTACCGCCGTTAGTATTGCTGGGCGACGCCATATCGGCCCTGGGTGAGCCCGCACCACCGGCCCCGACCGTGACCGAGTAGGTCGTGGCCGGCGTCAGGGCATACGTCTGGTAGATGAATCCGCCCCCGCCGCCGCCGCCTGCCGTCGAGCCGCCGCCGCCGCCGCCGCCGGCCACAACCAGCACCTGGGCCGTGGACAGGGGCACCGTGACCCGCCGACGGACCAGCGTGAACCAGGCAGTGGTCGCGGCCACCGCGTTCACGGGGCGATCGTCGGTCATGCCGGCCCGGCGCACCACACGGGTCGCCTCGATATCAAAAACAGTGTCCGGACGAGGCGTACCTGCCAACTGCAAACTGGAATCGAGGCAACCCGTTGCGAACAGTGTCGCCAAGAATACGCCCGTCAAACCAAGTTTCAATTGCCGCATCGCCGCAGCCACCCTTCATTTCGCACACGCGTCCCGAGATTTTACCATCACACACCTGGGCAGTTTCGTAGCGGTTTCATGGTCGGCACTGCGGACCGTGAAAGGCGAAGAAACCACCGTCATGGCCAGGGGGTGCGACCGTATTGGCCTCATACCCGGAACGGCGGGCTCCGATACCTGGCACGCCACCGATCAGAGGGGCTTGCTAAGCTGCATGGCAGGCCACGGCTCACATTGTGTAAAAATGGGACTGCTGTCGTTGCCTTGGCAATGACCCTGGGTGGCATTCGTCAGCGTTCCCTGCACCTCCCCCCGGTCCGGGGGCGGAACTGCTAAGAGGTATCGGCGGTGAATCTGCTCGTCGTCTCCGTCGGCATCCGTGATGCCGACCACTGCATCAGTCATTGGCTGACGACCGGCCTGCAGGCCGCCGGACACACACTGTTTGGCTTCGACCCCCTGACCGTCACCGAAGTCTTTGGCTGGAGCGGCGCCCAACGCCTCCTCCAACAGGTGGTCGTCGGTCGACACATCGACCGCGTCCTCTGCTTTCCGCCCTACGACATGATCGATCCCGTCACCGCCACGGCCATCCGGGCCCTCGGCGTCCCCATCATCGGCCTGCGCTACGACGACGGGATATTCGTCGCCGGGTACCAGGGACCCCGCCTGGCCCACCTGCTGACTGAGTCGGCCGGCATCTGCGATCTGGTCGGGACCACCTGCGAGGCCGCCCAGACCGAGGCCGCCCGCCTCGGGATCCCCGACATGGAGCTGTGGCCGCTGCCGATCAGCACGACGCCATTTCCCACGGCCGACGTCCCCAAACGCTATGACGTCTCCTTCATCGGCCCGGCCATGCTCAACCGGGAACGCCCCAGCCCCAGACCCGGACTGGTCCTCCGCCTGCAGGCCGCCGGCATTGACGTGCATGTCTGGGGCAGTCAGTGGTCGGAGGTGGTGGGCTTACGGAGCGGCTCAGCCGGAACACGCCTCAGCCATGCCGAGATGG
>JACMPN010000427.1 GCA_014377495.1 Candidatus Sericytochromatia bacterium | reverse complement strand
CGCCTCTCACGGCACAACGTGGGCACCAAACAACCCCCCGCCGCCGCCCCTGGGCTGCCGGCCGCCTGGTCCGGTTAAAGGGCTGGACTAACAGCGTTCCAAGTACGCACCCGTGCGGGTGTCGATCTTGAGCATGTCGCCGATGTTGATGAAGAAGGGCACGGCGACGACGGCGCCGGTCTCCATGGTGGCCGGCTTCGAGCCACCGGTGGCAGTATCGCCGCGCACGCCGGGGTCCGTCTCGGTCACTTCGAGTTCGACGAAGTTGGGCGGATCGACGCCGATGATCTCGTGGCCGAAGAAGAGCATGTTGACCATTGTCTGCTCTTTCATCCACTTGACCGTGTCGCCCAGCTTGGAGGCGGGCAGGGCGATCTGCTCGAAATCGGTCGTGTCCATGAAGTTGTATTCGCCGCTCTGCTCGTACAGGAATTGCATTTCCTTGCGCTCGAGGAGGGCCCGGACCAGTTTCTCGCCGGCGCGGAAGGTGCGCTCGTTCGTGTTGCCGCTGCGGACGTTCCTCATCTTGGTCCGGACGAACGCGGCTCCCTTGCCGGGTTTGACGTGTTGGAACTCCAGGACGGTCCAGAGGTCGCTGTCGAGCTCAATCGTGACGCCCGGACGGAGGTCGTTAGTCGAAATCATTGCTGATGAGGTCTCCATCGCTTGAGTGGGTGGGCGAAACAAGCCGAAACAGCTCAGTGCGCCATGATCGAGGCAGTCTATCACACCGGTTGCTGGCCGTGGCCGTCAGCGTTCGGCCTTTGCGGCATGCCTACCGCTTCCTCCTGGGACACGGAGTCCCTGAATGCCTGCCGACCGCCATTTGAGAGATGAGTTACACAACGTTACGCGATTTTTCAGCGTCCAGTGTGAAAGCGTGTGGCGGAGCATGGACGAGTAAATCGGAGGAATCGGGAGTTGGTAAAATCCTGTCTGCCGCGGGAACAAATCGGGCAAATCCTTTCGGCTGTAGGCTTTGGGGTTATCCTGATGCAGTGCTTCAAGGGGTTGCGTATTCGGCGAATATCCCTGATACTCGGACTTGCACACAGGTTTTCGGAGTTTTCCGGGAGGTCACCAGAAGAAAATGTTTGGGCCACACCTTATGCTCGATGGTTCCGGCTGCGAGCGCAGCAAGCTCGAAGACATGGCGCTGATCAGTTCCGTCCTGGACGGCCTGCCGAACGCCATCGGCATGACGAAAATCATGCCTCCCTATGTGTTTCGGTACTCAGGCGCTGTGCCTGAGGATTGGGGCGTGTCTGGCATCGTCTTGATTGCCGAGAGCCATATCTCGATCCACACATTCCCCGACAAGGGGTTTCTGAGCGTGGACATCTTCTCGTGCAAGGACTTCGACGTGGAGTTTGCGACAGACTACATGGTGCGCACCTTTGGCATCAAGGACGTCGAACAACAGCTCCTCCAACGCGGCCGGGAGTTTCCCCGGTCGATGGGCAGAGCGGCGAAAATTCTTGATTGGGAACGCGAGAAAGTAGCGTTGGTCGCCCAATAAGCGTCCTTCTGGTTTCCTCCCCTGGCCGTCTATGGGCCAGGGGATTTTTGTTGTCCGGGGGCGCTTCAGCCGAATTGAAACCTTCCAAACAGTGACAGGCCGGTCGATTCACCTGGACCGACCGGCCTGTCCGATTACCTAGCGTTTGTAGGGATGGGCCTCGGCCACGATGGCATAGGCCTCGTCGATGACGTCGATCGCCCGGTTCAGATCGGCCTCCGTGTGCCGGTGGGCGATGTACCAGTGGTGGAACGGCTGGATGAACAGGCCGCGGCGGACGCATTCTGTGTAGAACCGCGTCCGCCGGTCACGCATCTGGTCGTCGACCCGGTCGAAGGTGATGAACGGCATCGGCGGGATGCCGGACACGGTCGCCGGAACGCCGGACTCCCGGGTCAGGGCGTTCAGCCGGTCCAGGGAGACCGTCCCCCGCTCCCAGAGCGAGTCGGGCACCTTCTCCCGTTCGAGGATTTCCATCGTCTTCAGAGCGGCTGCCATTTCCAGGCTGTTTGGGAAATAGGTCGAGCTGATGAAGGCCTTCTTTTCCATGACCTGCATGATCTCGGCCTTGCCGACGACGGCGGCGATCGGATAGCCATTGGCCATCGCCTTGCCGACGGTCGTCAGGTCGGGCGTCACGCCGTAGCGTTCCTGCGCTCCGCCCATGGCGACCCGGAAACCCGTGCGGATCTCGTCAAAGATCAGCACTGCACCGTGGGCGTGGGCCAATTCCTTCACGGCGGCCAGATAGCCGGGCGGCGGCCCCATGACGTCCTGAGCGGTGGGGTGACCGACCGGCGTGATGATGATGCCGGCGACTTTGCCCTTGTTGGCGTCCAGCTTGGCTTCGAGGTCCTGCAGATCGGCATAGTGGAATTCGATCGTCAGGTCCAGCACGGCCTGGGGCACACCGCCGTGGTTTTCGACGCACCAGTCGTGCCAGCCGTGATACCCGCAGCGCAGGATCAGGTCGCGATCGGTGTAGGCCCGGGCGATGCGGACGGCGCAGGTGGTCGCGTCCGACCCTGTCTTGACGGGGATGACCATTTCCGCACAGGGGATCAGGTCGATCAGCCGCTGTTGGAACTCATTTTGCAGGGGCTGCACGAGCGAAAAGCAGAACCCCTCGTCCATGCGGGCTTTGACCGCGTCGTTGATCTCCGGTTCGACGTAGCCGAGGATGATCGGGCCGTAGGCACAGAGCATGTCGATGTAGTCGTTGCCGTCCACGTCGACAATATGGCCGCCGTAGCCTTTTTCGATGAAGATCGGGTACTCGCCGACGACAAAGTTATAGGGCCGGCGGATGCCCATGACGCCGCCCGGCGACAGGCGCTTCGCCTCCTCGAACATGGCGAGGGATTTGGTCAGGGTCAGCGGCGGGGCGCTGGTCACGGACGGTTGAGCCATGAATTTCTCCTTCTCGGGAGTTCAGCAACATAGGCCGGTGTCTCGCCCTGCGGGCCGGCTTGGGGTACGCTGCTTCACCATGAATGCTTTGCTGGAAACACAATCCTTTATCGTAGTCGACATCGAGACGACAGGCTATGGCCCGCCGGAGCATGCGATCACCGAAATCGCCGCGCTGCGCATCTGGCAGGGCCAGGTGACCGACCGCTATGCCACGCTGGTCAACCCTCGCCGCCCGATCCCCTCGAATATCGTCCAGTTGACGGGCATCACGAATCACATGGTGGCCAACGCCCCAAGCCTGGCGGACGTGATGCAGGAGTTCTGGCTGTTCGCCGGCCCGGCCCCGCTCGTCGCCCACAACTCCTCCTTTGATCGACGCTTCCTCAACCACGCCGCCGAGCAGGCCTTGGGCAAATCCCTGGAGAACCCCGATCTTTGCACGGTGCGCATGGCCCGCAAGATCCACCCCGAACTCCCCAGTCGCTCGCTTGGGCCGCTGGCGGAGCATTACGGGATCAGCATCAACGGCCGGCATCGGGCCATGGGCGACGCCGAAGCGACGGCGACGATTTTCCTGCAGTTCCTGCAGCGGTTGTCGGGTGAAGGCATCGAGGACCTGGCGATGCTGATGGCGTATCAGCAGTCTGCAGCGAAGCGGCGAACGGCGGCAAAATCATCGGCAATGCTGCCTCCGATGTAGCACTGGTGCCGTTCTTGTTCTACGATGGGACTCCAGTACGCTACGTCGCTCAGGAAGGGGCTCATCATGGTGCTTCGTGATCGCCTGATCCAATTGAGCGAGGGTAGCCACAGCGTCCGGATTTACTCCGGCCGGGGCGACGACTACTATGTCGCCCGCATCGTCCGGGTGGGTCACGATTATCTCGAGTTCGAGGCCTACCGTGACGGTGAAAAATGGGGCGAAGTGCTGATGCTCCTCGCCGACGTACGGCGGGTCGAGGTCTTCAACGTTGATTCTGCCCGCAATGATCTCGACCGCCTTTACAAGTCCAGCTCTGACGAAAAGGGCGATTCCCGCAAAGACTAGCGCTGGTCTTTCAGGTCAGATGTCAACGGTGCTGCCGCAGTCGGGCCCTCCTACTGCAGTGGTACACTGAGCTGGATTACATCGCACGAGGATCTGTCGCATGTTTGCCGCCTATGGCTTGACTGAAAAGCCGTTCTCGCTGAGCCCCAGCCCCCGCTACATGTACCTGGCGGCCCAGCATCGGGCCGCCATGGGCAAGATCCTATTTACGTGCCAGGAGCGTGAAGGTCTGTCGCTGCTCATCGGCGACGTCGGTCTGGGCAAGACGACAATCGCCCACCGGGTCGCCGAACTCTTGCGGGAAAACCCCGACAACCTCGTCCGCTTCATCTCCAGTAGTTACCCCACAGAACATCAGCTGCTACGGGGCATCTGCCAGGAGTTCGACATTCCGCTGGAGCGTTCCAAGCAGGGGCAATTGACGGCGTTCAATGCCTTCCTTGTCGAGCAGTACCAGGCCGGCAAGAACGTCATCCTGATCATCGACGAGGCCCAGCTCTGCAAAGGGGCGCATTTCGAGCTGATCCGCCAGATGCTGAACTACGAGATCCCGGATCAGGGCAAGCTGATCCAGATCGTCCTCATGGCCCAGGAGGAAATCCGCACCAAGCTGCGGACGAAGAACGCGCTTGTCAGCCGCATCGCCACCCGGGCGACCCTCGCCCCGCTGAATCTGGAAGACACACAGAACCTGATCTCCTTCCGGCTGCAGGTGGCCGGCCGTGACGAGCCGCTGTTCACCCCGGAGGCCGTTGACCGCATCTGGGCGCATTCCCGCGGCGTGCCCCGGACGATCATGAGCCTGTGCCTGAACATGCTCATCGCCGCCGCCAGCACGGGCCTGCCAATGATCGACGGGGCTTTTGCCGGCGCTGTCATCGCCGAGTCGGAAATCGTCTCTCCGCCTCTCCGCAAGGTCAAGCGCCAACTCACTTTGGCATTGGAGAAGTAGACCGCTATGGCGACCGGTGCCTTCGAGAACCTATTTACCCTGGCCCGGCAGGCCAACACTGAGCATGCCCAAAAGGACTCCCGCACCGTGTCCATCACGGCCCTGGAGGCATCCGCCAAGCAGCCACGCCGCTTCTTTGACGATCAGGCCCTGACGGAACTGGCGGCCAGCATTCGCGGCCATGGTCTGCTGCAGCCGATCCTCGTCCGGCCTTTGCCGACTGACGGAACGCGGTATCAGATCGTCGCCGGCGAACGCCGCTTCCGGGCGGCCCAGATGGCTGGCCTCGACAAGGTTCCCGTCGTCGTCCGGACGCTCGATGACAAGGCCGCCCTGGAGATCGGGCTGGCGGAAAACCTGTTGCGCGAGGATCTGCGGCCCTTGGAAGAGGCCCAGACGATGCGCCGGTTGCTCGACGAGTTTGGCTACACCTACGAGGCGCTCGGCGCCAAGCTCGGCAAAGGCAAGAACTACATCTGGCACCGCACGAATCTGCTGAAGTTGCCGGAAGACCTGCTGGGTGCGTTGGACGGGTCGGCGGGCGGGGCGATCACCACCGGTCATGCGGAGTCCCTGGCCGCTGTGGCCGATCCGGCGTGGCGGCAGGCGCTGACCCAACGGGTGCTGGCAGCCGACTTGTCAGTGGCAGAGACCCGGCGCCGGGCCAAGCTTTTACAGATCCTGACCGAAGCGGACGTGGGCAATGTCCACCGTCAGGCCATGGCCGCCGTCGTCATCGCCGACGGGATGTCGGAAACCTCTCTGGCTGCACGGTTGCAGGATCGGCGTCCGACGCCGGCCGTGACCGGTGCACCGAGACAGGTGGACCTGAAAGCCCTGGCGAGTTTCGACCTCTACAAACAAGCCCGGACCCAGCCGCTCATCGACATCGATGAGGCGATCACGATCCTGCAGCGGGACCTGACCATGCTCCGCCGGCGACGCCGGGAGCCGGAGACTGACGCATAGCGGCTCTCCGCTCAGCCTCGCTCACGCTGCCGGTTTGGGTGCGGCGACGGATCGCAGAAACCCGCAACACCACCGGCGTTTTCCTCGGCTATGCTGGGGGCGATGGTCAGCCACATCGAAATAGGAGCAGGGACGCCGCATGATGGTCAGAGGCATTCGGGGCGCAATCTCCGTCCCGGCGAACACCGCCGAGGCAATCTACACCGCCGCCCGGGAACTGTTGGAACAGATGATGCAACAGAACGACGTCGTGCCGGATGCGATCGCCAGTGTCTTCCTCACCTGCACGACCGACCTGAATGCCGCTTTCCCAGCCTATGCTGCCCGTCAGATGGACGGCTTCGACCGGGTGCCGCTACTCGGCGCCCAGGAAATGGATGTGCCCGGCGGCCTCCCGAGTTGCCTGCGCATCCTGCTGCAGGTCAATACGGAGCGGGGCCTGAACGAGATCCGGCATCTGTATCTGGGCGAGGCAGCGAAGCTGCGGCCGGACCTGACCGCTGCGTCCTAAAGTTTGCGTCGGTGAAGTGGAACTTGGTTCCCTTTTGACGGGGAACCAAGTGAAATGGCGGTTTTCCGCCGTACGCGACGACTCAAGTGCCTTTGAACAGAGACCCGATGCCGTCCGTAACCTGGTTCATGATGTCGGCGCTGGCGTCATTGTGGTCGACTAGATAGCTGTCGAGCGCTGCCGAGATCGGGGCTGGCAGTTTTTCCTTCAAATGAGCCATGGCGGCGGTGACGACACTGCGGACCGTGTCCTCCGGGAGCCCGGTCTGGGTGACGATGGCCTGCACGATATTGTTCATGGTGGTTTCTCCTACGTACTGGGTTCAGGGCTGGCGTTAGGCGAGTCGGGACGAGCCGTGTCGCCATCATGCCACGGCGATGCGGGTCCGTGACAACGAATGCGCCCCGGCCCGCTCCGTGGATTGGGTCTCACGGCTCAAAACAAGGCTGAATGGCCTTTTCAGCCCATGTTCCCAGTCGCGAACCCGTGCTATCCTGGGGCATCACGGTTACATTTTTGCCTGGTACTGGTGTATGCGTCGTCGCTCCCTAGCTGTTCTCATCGCCCTGTTGGTGCCCGTCCTGGGCACTTTTCCCGCCTTGGCGGCGGGCGGCGTCGCGGCCAGCCCCAACCATCCGGAGCGGCGCTGGCAGGTGCTGGAAACGCCACATTTCCTGATCCACTACTACCAAGGCCATGAACGCCTCGCCAACGAGGTCGTCCGGCTCGCCGAAGCGTCCTACAGCCAGGTGACCAGTGATCTGGGCGCCCGCCCCAAAGACAAAGTGCCCGTCATCCTCACTGACGATTCCTTTTGGAACGGCTACGCCGAACCCCTGAAGGACCGCATCGTCCTGGATCCCCTCCTCGCCCACACCTCGTCGATGGGCATGCGGCGCTTTTTCACCCACGAGTTCACCCACATCATCACGTTTGAGGCCTTCAACGCCGGCATCCCCATCTCCAAGGTGTATGCCGCCGCCGGAGTGCCCAGCTGGTTCATGGAGGGTATCGCCCAATATGAGGCGGAGTACTGGTATCCCAGTCTCGATCGCATGCTGCGGCTGCACACGCTGGAACACACGATCCTCACGCCGAGCCAGCGCCAGGCCTTCCACATGCTCGGCAGCCAGGCCGGTGCGGCAGGGTACAACGAGGGCTTTGCCATCTGCAGATACCTTTTCGAAACTTACGGTCACGACAAGCTTGCCCGTCTGCTCAGCGCCTTGCGGGGTGGCGGCGGCAGCTTTGCCGGCGCCTGTGAGACGGTCTTTGGCAAGTCACTGCCCGTCCTGGAAGCCGAATGGCGCCAGGCGATGGAAGAGCGGTATCGCCAGCAGACCGCAGGCCGGGCCGCCGACGTGCCGAAGAGCACGGTCGTCGTCCCTTACAAAGCCGAAGAAGCCCAGTTCCGGCCGCAGCTGTCCCCGGACGGCGCCCTGCTGGCCTACCTGTCTTCCCGCGGGCGGTCCGGCTACGTCAACCTGCGGGGCTTCCTGATGGGGCGGCTGCCGCTCTTCGTCACCCCGAACGGCAAGGACAAGCCGATCCGCATCGCCGACCGGGTCATGGCCCATGCCTGGTCGTCCGACGGCGCCGCCATCGCCACGGTCGCCTGGGATGACGATGCGATCGGCAATCCCGTCACCCGCCTGACGATCACGCCGATCGGACGCAAGGACTGGGGCACACCCAAGCAATCGCTGAATACGGGCAAACCGGTCGAATTCCCGCGCCTGGACAACGTCAATGATCCGGCCTGGTCGCCTGACGGTAAGACCATCGCTTTGGTGCAGACCAAAGCCGAGCACAGCGACGTCATCCTGCTGGATGTCGCCACCCAAAAAGTCGTCAAAACCCTCACCGTCTCCAACGATGACCGGCAATACGGAGAGCTCGCCTGGTCACCGGACGGCAAATGGCTGGCAGCCTCGACCTTTTACCCCGGCACGGGTTCCAAGCTGATGTTGATCTCGCCCACTGACGGGACCACCAAATCCCTGACCGGCGGCAACGTGATGGTCATGGACACCCGGGCCTGCTGGGCCAAAGACAGCCAGTCCCTGATTTTCACCTCCGACCGGGAGGGCTTCACCGATCTCTACCGGCTGCAACTCGGCACCGACACCGTGCAGCGCCTGTCGAACACGTACACCGGTGCCGAAGAGCCGGCCCTGGCGCCGGATGGCCAGAGTGTGCTGTACGTGCGCCACTACAACGAAGGCTCCGAGATCCGTCAGGTGCCGTTGGCCGATATCCCCGTGCGGGTGGCGATGATCCCCGCCGGTCCGGGACCGGCCAAGCTGCCGCCGCCGGCGGTCCGTCCCGGCGACGTGGCGGTACGGACGTATTCGCTGGGACTGTCGCCGGACTTGGTCATCCCCCTGACCGGGCGGGACGAAAAAGGCGATCAGATCGGCATCGGGGCCACGTTCAACGACGTCCTGGAAAAACACGCCCTCTCAGCCCAGCTTTTTTATGGCCTGGCTTCCAACCGCTTCAGCTACCTCGTCAGCTACGATAACCGGATGTTCGATCCGCTGCTCCGGGCCGTGGCGTTCGATTCGCCGACGCTGGCCGTCTCACTGGACGGGAAAGTCCCCTACCTGCAACGCAGCCAGGGGGGGGCCATCCTGGCCGCCCGCCCGCTGTGGGATCGGCAGAGCCTCACTGTCGGCCTGTGGGGCTCGTACCAGCGCCTGGTTTCGGAACTGCCGGACTCAATCGACCGGGCCCTGATCCTGGAAGGGTTCAATCCGCACTTCAGTGTGGGCTGGCAGTACAACGGCGTCGGCGGGGGCACGGGTGCCGACATCCATCCCTCGGCCGGGCAGAGTCTCGAAGCCCCGATCGACATCGGCATGCCGTTTCTCGGCGGCAAGTTCAACTATCAGCTCCTTAGCGTGGAGGGGGCGTCTTACTTCAAGATGGGTCAGACCGACCATGTGCTGGCCTTGCGGGCGGCAGGCGGGCTCAGTCTCGGTCAGGCCAGCCCATTCCTCCTGGGCGGCGGTCCGATCACCCTGGCTGTCGGCGTCCAAGGCCTGACGCCCTTGCGGGGATATCCCATCGGCAGCATCATCGGTAACCGCCTCGTGGAAGCCACGGCCGAATACCGCATCCCCATCCTGAAAGAACTGGATCTGACCTTGGGGGCCATCTACCTGGATCGGGTCTACGGTGTCCTCTATACGGACGTCGGCAACGCCTGGTTCGACGGCCAGCCCTGGATCCCCAAGGTCGGTGTCGGCGGTGAGCTGCGGGCCCGGATGGGCATGGGTGGCCGCGGTCCTTTCGGGATCAGTTTCGGCATCGGCCAGGGTCTGATAAACGGACCGGGGACACCACAATTCTATTGGTATCTCGGTAACGTCTTTTAGCAGCGGTATTCCCCTCACCAGCGGGTTTGGGGGTCGGGGAATGCGGTTTCATGGGCGATACACCAGCATTGCGGGACAAACCGGGCCGTCAGGTCATGGCGACAGGGCTGATCGCCTGCCAAGTGGCGGCGGCCGACCAAGTCATCCAATTCATCGCCCAGCGCCATGTCGCCTTGCTCGACGAACACTGGGTCACCCCTTGGCTGGCCGTGCTCTGGCAGACGGCGAATCCGGCCCGGCCCCTGTCGGGGACTCTTTACGCCAGTTGGGTTGCGGTCAATCTGGTCGTGTTCATCGGCATGCTGGCCGTCGTCCGGCGCAGAGGCCCGCTGTTCACGGCCGTGCAGGTGATCGCTTTCGGCGCCTTGCTGGGTGGCACCGCCACCCATTTCATCGACCTGCTGCGCTGGGGACAGGTGGTCCAGACACTGCATCTCGTCGTGCCTTTCGCAGGCCTCGATGTGCGGACGGGCCCGGGTGAACTGGGGCAGTGGGCTGGTCTCTGTGGCTTACTCGTGCACGTCCTGCTGCGCCGCCGAACCGGTTGACCAGGGCAGTCAGGGCTGCAAGACGCACTCGGCGCACCCCGTCCGACTTTGCCGGCAGGATCACCTGTTTGCCGGCGCCGGTTGCTGCGCCCGAGCCATCTGCTGCCTGTCGCCGGCAAACCTGTCGCCACGCATCGAGCGTCGTCCGCTCCTAGGCTCGGGCGGCGAAGAAAAGTCCGGCTTTCCCTCGTAATGTGGCGCCCGCAACACACGGACGCGTTCGACTTTCGCATAATGGCACGGGTGCCCGATGAACGCTTTATTGACACCGGCTTCGTTTGGGCACGAGGGTGCGTACTGCTGAACCGATTTGGAGCCAGACCCGGATTGTCGCCGTTCTATTTTTTTCCCCCGCCGAACATCCCACCGAGCCATACCGCCCCTGACCGATTTGCGCCGGTTGACGTGTTTGCCCACGGGCGGCAGGTGGCGTTGTGAGCCCTGTGCAGCCCCCGTCGGTGCGGAAAATCCCCTTGCATCTGACGGTCATCGTCGGGGGTACGGCGCTCTACCTCGTCTTGCTGTTGATCGGGATCTGGACGGATCTCGATCGGCCTTTTTCGGGCTTTTATTTGACGCCCTGGTCCACCGTCGGTTCCATCCAGGCCACCGCACATGGCGAGGCTGGGCCTGCAGCAGACGACCGGCTGGTCGAAATCGACGGGGCCGCTGTCAGTCTGCCGGATGGGTATTGGACCCGGATCGAGCAGCATGCCATCGCCGGGACGTCGCCCCTGTACACTTTTTCGCGCCAGGGGCGGCTCTACCGCATGCGTCTGGAGACCCGGCCACTCAGCGACATCATCCTGGCTCGGTCGATCGGTCCAATGGTCCTGGCGGGCCTGATCTATTGGCTCGTCGGCTACATCATTTACCGGACACGACCGGATCTGGAGGCGGCCCAGGCCTTCATCGTCTTTGCCAACCTGTCGGCGATGACGTTGGCCGGTTATGCGGACTTCAACCTGCATCACCGCCTCATCTTGATGTACCTCGCCGCTTTCGGCCTGCTCGGGGGGTTGATCGTCAGACTGGGACTGGTCTTTCCGCAGCGGCTGCCGATCGCCGAATGGGCTTGGACGCTCCGGCTGCCGCTGGTCATCTCGATCGTGCTGACCGTGCCATTGCTGGCGTTGACAGTCGCCAGCCGCCTGTCCCTCTGGGCCGATGCCCTGATTTGGGCCGGGGCATGGAGCACGACGGTGGCGGTCTGGGTCACGGCGTGCCTGACCCTGGGGCTCGGTCTGTTTGCCATGCAGGCGCTGTATGGCGACTCGCTGGCCCGTCGCCAATTGGTGTTGGTCTCCATGGGCGCCTTGTTCGGCTGGATGCCGATCGTGCTGTTGACTCTTCTCCCCAGACAGTTTGGCTGGTCACCAATCCTGTCCGTGTCGACGGGCGTCCTGCTGTCGGTGAGCTTTCCATTGTCCCTGGCGGTGGCGATCCTGCGGTATGGCCTCTGGGACGTACGGATGATGCTCCGGCAGAGCATTTCCTACGTGGCGTTGGTGCTGCTGCTCGGCATGCTGTACTTCGGTATTTTGGGGATCCTCGAAGTGACTTACCTGACATCCCATGATCAGGGACGCTGGGCCGAGTTTCTGGCCGGTGTGACCATCGCCGCCATCTTTGCCCCGTTGCGGGACTACGTCCATCGGGCGACGGCCACCTTCTTCTTCCGGATGCCTTACGATCCCCAGGCGGTCCTCGAACAGACGGCTCAGTTACTGGCGACGACGTTGGATATGGACCGCATCGCCGAACAGGTGATGGATGTCGTCAACCAGACGATGCACCCGGTGGGCGGTTGTCTGCTGGTCCTCGACGATCAGTCACAGCGCTACGAGCCGGTGCATGCCTTCGGGCTGGGCCCGAGTCTGACCCTGAGTGCGGATTCCCCCTTGGTGCAGGCGGCCTTGGCCGGTCGCCAGACGGGCTCCCGTTCGGCCGTCGCCACCCCCCGCCTGTATTTGTTGCAGCCGCTGTTGCGGGAGATCGGCGCCGAGTTGCTGATCCCCCTGATCTATGAGGAAAACCTCCTCGGCATGCTGCTGCTGGGGACGAAACGGGCTGAAAACGCTTACAACGACACGGATCTTGGTCTGTTGCGGGCTTTGGCCGGGCAGGCGGCCCTGGCCTTGCACAATGCCCGCCAGGTGTTCACCGTGCGCCAGATCAACCAGCGGCTCGAACAGATGGTCACCGAACGGACGAAGGCGCTGGAAGAGGCGTTGGCCGAATTGCAGGGGACCCAGGCCCGGCTCGTGCAGTCGGAGAAAATGGTCTCCCTCGGCCTGCTGGTCGCCGGTGTCGCCCATGAGATCAACAACCCGGCCGCCGTCGTCATCGGCAACCTGGAGCTGATGAAGGAAGTGAATCTCGACGTCCGCCGGCTGCTCGACAGCCTGGATGGGCTGGAGCTGAGCAGCCACATGGCCGAGATGATCGCCGCCGTCAAAGTCGACATCAAATACCCGCTGATCCTCAGCGAGTTGGAGGCGATGACCCGGGACTGCGCTGACGCCGCCAAACGGATCCGGTCCATCGTGGCCGACTTGCGGACGTTCAGCCGTCCCCGTGGCGACGGCCCGTTATCACCCATCGACGTGCGGCAGGGCCTGCAGACGACCCTGAATCTCGTCCGCAGCCTGTTCAAGGAGCGCATCACCCTGCAGGCGGATCTGGCGGAAGCGCCCTTCATTCTCGGTGACGCCAGTCAGCTGAACCAGGTGTTCATGAATTTGCTGGTCAATGGCGCCCAGGCCATTCCGACCGCCATGCGCGGGTCGGTCGACGTGGCCTTGTGGTGCGATGCCGACTGGCTTTATTTCAGTGTCACCGACAACGGCATGGGCATCCCGCCGGAAAATCTGCAACGCCTGTTCGACCCGTTTTTTACGACAAAGCGGCAGGGCGAGGGGATGGGTCTGGGCTTGAGCATCAGTTACGGCATCGTGGCGCGGCACGGTGGTCGGATCGATGTTACGAGCACCGTCGGCGAAGGCTCGACCTTCGTCGTCGTGCTGCCGGTCTTCAGCACCATCCTGCGCGAGGGGATGACAGCCAAAATGATGCGTTCGGAATGACGCCGTGGCGTCAGTAAGATTGCTCGACCTGTCGGACGACGGCGCGATCGATCGAGTCGATGGCGGCCGTCAGGGTCAGGCGCAACGCCGGAGGGGTGGCGGGCATCTGGCGAAACTGCCACAGCATGTCGATCACCTGCCGCAGGTGCCAGACGAGCTCACCCTCGTCGATCCCGCTCAGTCTGACCAGCCCGGCCCAGTCGGCGCCTTCGGCCCACCGTTCCACCAGGCCGGCCGCACCTTCATCGAGCCACGGGGGTGCATCCTTGAGGCCGTGCCGGCGCATCGAGTCTGTGGCGCCGGCACAGGCCCAGTGGACCCGATCCACCGCCGCCCGGGCCGGACCGACGAGCGGTTCACCGTGCCAACGCCGGGCACTGTCCCTGTGACCGACGACGGTGCTCGCCAAAGCCGCCATCGCGGCCGGCGGCAAACCGTCCAGTTCGGCCCAGGCAAACAAGGCGGCCAAGTCCTGTTTCGTCCGCAGGTGGGCCAGGACCTCGCCCGCCGTGGTCAGGCGGCCCCGGTCCAGGCAGCCCAGGTCGGCGAGCACCTGGCGTTGCCGACGAAATCGCTGCCAGAGGGCGGATCCCAGCTCTGTGAGCTGGCGCTGCAGGGTGGACTCGGTGGCGACCCAGCTGGGCATGGCAGCAATGCCGTCGGCACAGGCCGACTTTTGCCGACAGCGGTGACACGGCACGTCGGGCTGACTCAACCCGCTGGACTGGCGGGACCGACGATCCGGCCTGGCTTGCGACCGCTCATACAACCCATGCAGGGACGTGCGCAGCTCGTGCGGCGTGACAGGACACCAGATGGACCAGCGGGCCAGGTGATCCTGGACGTCCGACAGTTGCTGTTCCATGTCCCGCCGACGAGTGGCCGTCTGGTAATGGGCAAAGGTGCGTTCGAGAAAACGCCGGATCGCCGGCGGGTCGAACTGGCCGGCGAGCAGGGCGGCTGTGGCAAAGGACAGGTGAAACTGGCTCCACAGGGGTTCCACCGGATCGTGGAGCAGGGCCGAGATCTCCGGCCAGTCCTCAGGACCACCCGGCACCAGGACCACGTAGCCGACGACATCCATGCCGCGCCGGCCGGCCCTACCGGCCATCTGGCGAAACTCGGCCACGGACAACATCCGCTCGCCTTCCCGTGACGGTTTCATCAGCCGGCTGATGACGACTGTCCGGGCCGGCATATTGATGCCGGCCGCCAGGGTCTCGGTGGCGACGACGACCCGCAGCAGGCCCTGCTGAAAGAGGTGCTCGATCAAGCGCTTCAGGTCGGGCAACAAGCCGGCGTGGTGCGGCGCCACCCCCCAGGTCAGCCAGTCGAGCCAGCGCCGGGTGTTTGCCCCCGTCCCCAAGGCCGGGTTGGCTGCCAGGGCAGCGTCGACCTGCGCCCTGACGCTGGCTTGGGCGACGTCGTTAAGCAGGGAACTCCCGGCATCGATTAAAGCGGCGACCTGCTGCTCACAGCGCTGTCGGCTGAAAGTGAAGACGATGGCGGGCAACAACTCCTGGCGGGACAGTTCGCGCACGAGGATCGGCAGGTCATGCCAATCCACGCGCTGGGCGACCCGGCGGGTCCGATCGCGGGACTGGGCGATCGCCACGTCATAGGGGACGAGGGTCGTGCCGGCCACCATCGGCCGCAGGGGCACGGGACGGACCTCCTCGGAGATGACGGTGGTCGGTCGGTGGACGGCCGTCATCCAGCCTGCCAATTCATCGGCATTGGGAAGTGTGGCGGACAGGGCCGTCAGACACGCATGCGGCGGGGCGAGGAGGATCACCTCTTCCCAAACGGTCCCCCGGTCCCGATCGGCCAGGAAATGCGCCTCGTCCAAGACGATCTGATCGACATTACCCAGCGCATCCCGGGCGAGCAGGCGGTTGCGGAGCACCTCGGTGGTCATCACCAGGATCGGGGCTTCCGGGTGCCAGGCGACGTCGCCTGTCAGCAGGCCGACGTCGCCTGGCCAGCGCCGCCGCAGCTCGTAGTACTTTTGGTTGCTCAGGGCCTTGAGCGGGGTGGTGATGATCGCCTGCCTGCCCCGGGAACGGGCGAGCCAGACGGCGAACTCGGCGACGACCGTCTTGCCGGCGCCCGTGGGCACGGCGACCAGCACGGAGTGCCCGGTCGCCAGGGCGAGACAGGCAGCCTGCTGAAACCCGTCCAGTGCGAAGGGTTGGGTGGCGGCAAAAGCGGCGACCAGGGCCGGCGCGTCGGTGCCGGTGGAATCGTCTGCGGCAGTGGGCATGACCTCAGAATACCGCAGGGGCCAAGCCTGTCTCCGGGAGACTCAGCCGACTCAAGGCGTGGCAGAGTCGAGCTGACCGATGTCGTTGATCAAGGTGCCGATCTGTTCATTGAGGCCATTGAGGACCATGCCGACATGAAAGGCCAGCTCAGCCCCGGAATCCATTTCGGTGGCGTTGGTGCTCAGGGTCTGCAGGGCCTCGTCACTCGCCGCCTGCAAT
Organism: Candidatus Sericytochromatia bacterium; assembly: GCA_014377495.1. Lineage (GTDB taxonomy): Bacteria > Cyanobacteriota > Sericytochromatia > JACMPN01 > JACMPN01 > JACMPN01. The sequence goes on along the minus strand of JACMPN010000427.1, from coordinate 4,997 downwards.
GCCACCATCATCTGGCTGATCGTGGCCGTGGCACCGGCCGTGTCTTTGGCCAATTTGCCGACCTCCTCGGCGACGATGGAGAACCCACGGCCATGCTCACCGGCCCGGGCTGCCTCAATGGCGGCGTTCAGGGCCAGCATCTTGGTCTGGGCGGCAATTGCTTTGATGCTCGCAATGGCCTGATTGACTTCGCCATAGGTGTGGCTGCTGGACTGTAGGGCCGTCAGGGCCCGAGTCGAGGCCGTGGTCCGCTGGGAGACGGTATCGAGGTTGGCCAGGGTCTGATCGACCGTCGCCAATCCTTCCTGCAACTTTAACTGCATGAGGCCGGTCAGGCTGCGCACCTGATCGAGCCCAGCCTGCAGGTCGGCCTGCCGGCCGAGGACTCTGGCTGCCTGTGAGCGTTGCTCGGCCTGCGAAGCGGCGATGGCGGCGTGCAACTCGCCGGCCTCGACCCGGGCTGCGTGCCGATCATCGATGGCTTGGGCGAGCTCGTGCCGAAGGCGGTGCTGCTCGGCCAGCAGGCGGTCAGACTCGGCCTCGGCCGCCAAGCGGGCGGGATCGGGGGCGATCGGCAGGGTCGCCACAGTGGCAGTGTCGCGTCGGCGGAACATCATGAGCAACCTCCAACCGCTCTGACCCAGGAAGCCAGGACGGCTGATCCCATCAGCAGTGCGTCGGGGGCAGTCTAAAACAGGCGCTCGCTCTGCAACAAGGTGTAAATCATATGCAAGAGCTGCAAGCCGGTGACGTTGGCCTATCCGAGGTTCAGTTGGCCGAGGTCTTCCCGGAAGTTGGTGAATTGCTGATCAAGGGCCGTCAGGGCCATGCCGACCTGAAACGCCAGCTCCGTACCGTTTTCCATGTCGCCGGCGATCCTCTGCAGGGCCTTGGTGGCAACGTCACAGCCATCCTGCAGGCCGCTGACCATGGGTGTGATGCTCACGGTCGCAGGGACGGTGTCTCTGGCGATCTTGCCAGCCTCTTCGGCAACGATGGAGAGCCCCCGGCCATGCTCGCCGGCCCGGGCGGCCGCGATGGCGGCGTTCAGGGCCAGCATCTTGGTTTGATCGGCGATCGCCTTGATCGCCTTCAAGGCCTGAGTGACTCACTGACAGGAGGCGGACTGTCGGGCGACAGGGGAATCGGCGGAGGCATTCGTCCGCTGTGACGTCTCAACAAGGTGTCCCAGGGTCTTGTCGATGGCCCCAACATCGGCCTGTAGAGGCAGTTGCAACTCGCCGATCCGCTGACCAAAGCTCTCCGCCTGCTGGCCTGATCGCGCCGGAATGCCCTGATAGGCACTTTCCCGCAATCAGCCGGCGTGGCGGAGGGAGTCGGCTGCGGATGCGGCCTCGGCGGTTTCAGCGTGGTGTGGGGCCTGTCCAGCCCGCTGTAGGCTCGTCTGGAGGTGCCGGACCTCCGATTCGAGGCTGGCGATGTGGTCTTGGAGGGCCGTCTCCGACGGCCGGCTCCAGGACTGCCATCGGCAAGGCCCGGCGTCAGAAGGTCATGGCTGAGGCGTCCCGACCGCCAGAAAGGTGACCGTCTGATTGATATGGCCGAGATACTGTTCGCCGTACGTATTGAAGCCGACCATGGGAATGCCCCGGCGGGTGACTTCGGTGTACATCGCTTGGGTCGTGCCGCAGGTCCCCGCCTCCACCCAGCGCAGGATGCAGGTGAATGCCAGCAAGCCGGCAACCGTGCCCAGCGTCGCTTCCAGGTCGTCCAGGGCGGCGACGGTGGTGGCAGCCATGTCACCCGGCTCCAGCAGGCTGACGATGGACCCTTCCAGCACATTGGAAAAGAAGACGAGGCTACCGTCGGGACCTTTGCGCTGCAGGCTGCGCACGAAGGGGTCATCGCCGATGACCAGCCCGATCGGATGGGCCGCCATCAGGGCCGTGTCCAGGGCTTCCGGCGTGCTGCCGACGGCCTTGGCATAGGCTTCCTGGGCCGGTTGGCCGTCGAATTCGTAAACGGTCCGGTTCGCCTCGTCGACCTTGGTGGCGACGAAGGTCATGCCGGTCGGCCGAAAATGGGTGGATTTGCTGATCACGAAGGGCACCCGCATCTCCAGCAGGGCCAAGGCTGCGCCATTGCTGTGGACCTGGCCGTTGGCCGTGACGTACGTGGTCTTGAACTGCAGGTCGTCCCCGGCGGAGCCGCCGACGACGATCAGGTCCGGGGCGGCATCGCCCAGGGCATCCATCAGGATTTCTTCCTTGAGGCTCAGGCCGTCGGGCAGGACCAGACCCAGGTACTTGGCCGGATCGAGGTCCCGCACGTCCACAGCCATCTGTGCGGCGAGCGACCGCAGGGTGTCCCCGGCGTGTCCGGCCTCCGTGCTCAACGGGGCGCACATGCCGACGGCGGCCCGGCTGACGGCCTCCGGACCAAAGGCGAAGGCCACGACGCTGCCGGCCAGAAAGCCGGTGCCGGTGGACACTTCGCCAGCGGTGCTGCAGCCGATCATCGGCACGCCGGGCTGGCCCGCTGCCAGCTGACCGGCCAGCAGGGCCTGGTCATGGGCGGCGCCGGCAAAATAGATGATGAAAGCCTGCTGGCCGGTCAGCTGCCGCAGGATCTCGGCGGCGGCCGTGGCGGTGTCGGCGGCTGTGCTGACGGCCGTGGCGACCAGACCGGCCTTGTTTGCCGTTTTGGGGATCGTTGTCATCGTCTCTCCTGGCTCAAAAGCCCAATTCGCGGATTGCAGTCTGAACCTTGCTTTCCAGGGTCGGATTGATCATCAGCGACCCGGTGAGCAGCTGATTGAGATCGGCACCGACCTTAAGCGAGAGGCGTTTGATCGCGATAGTGCCCTTGCGATCTAAAATGTCCTGGACCTGGGACTTCAATGTGGCCATTCCGAATCCTCTAGACGCCGGCGGGGTGACTATGCCGTTGTACCAATCATGTCTGCATTCAGGCCGTCTTTGGCGGATCGATAAATGAGAAATAATTCTTGTTGCGTTGGCTCCAGGCAACCTAGGCGTATCCCGACAAAAAAGCAAGTGGCGTTGGTGGTTTTTAACCCAAAGATCCGCAATGCCGTACAGTCCGGAAGGCTGTCGTCCTGGCGCCCGGGACGACCGTCCGACACCACCGCCAGCGGCGGTGTCTGGCTGCCTGCCGCAACATTATCCGGTGACAGGGGCCGGATGGGCAGTGAACGGTAATCTCTCAAGGGAGTGCGGCGTCGAGTTGACCGATGTCGGCGACCAGGACGCCGAAGTCCTCGGCAAGGGCGTTGAGGACCATGCCGACCTGAAAGGCCAGCTCTGCCCCGGAATCCATTTCGGTGACGTTGGTGCTCAGGGTCTGCAGGGCTTCGTCACTCGCCGCCTGCAATGCCACCATCATCCGGCTGATCGTGGCTGTGGCACCGGCCGTGTCTTTGGCCAGTTTGCCGACCTCTTCGGCGACGATGGAGAACCCACGGCCATGCTCGCCGGCCCGGGCCGCCTCGATGGCGGCGTTCAGGGCCAGCATCTTGGTCTGGGCGGCAATCGCTTTGATGCTCACGATGGCCTGATTGACTTCGCCATAGGTGGCGCTGCCGGATTGCAGGGCCGTCAGGGCCTGCGTCGATGCCGTGGTCCGCTGGGACGCCATATCGAGGTTGGCCAGGGTCTGATCGACAATGCCCAATCCTCCGCCCAGCCTGGTCAGCATGCGTGCGGCCACGCCGCCGACCTGATCGATACCGACCTGTATGTCGGCTTGATGAGCCTGGACAGCAGTGGCGTGTGTCCGCTGCTCGCACTGCAGGTCGGTGATCACGGCGCGCAATTCGTCGGCATCGGCCCACGCTGCGCGGAGGTCGTCGGCCGCACGAGCCAGCTGATCCTCCAGTCGCCGTTGTTCGGAAATCAGGTGGTCGATTTCGGCCTGAGCCGCTACGACGGCGGGGTCGGGGCCGATCGTGGCCGACGTCCGGGGCGTTGCTTCGCGACGACGAAACATCATGAGGCCGGTATGCTGCAGTATTTTTTACTTGATGTCATGCATTATCATTAAATTGGCTCATAATTGCCTTCATTTTCGCAATTCCATGGGACATGGGACATGTTAAGGGTATTGGCTGCAAAAATCAAGACAAGCCCCGGACGGGGGCGGCAGGAACGTCGTTCAAGCGACGCTCGCCAGGGGGCCGGCGGTTGGGACGGTGCCAGCGCCGACCGGATGGCCGACAAACCTGTTACAGTACCGAGGGTAGCCGCTCTCAGCGTTCTCGCCTGCGGACACGAAAGGCCTTTAAATGATCCACGTCCGGACCGATCGCCAGTCTCTGGCCGTCTGGTCGTGCTTTCGGGCCCGGTGAGCGATATGGCCGGCGCCCGTCGTTTCCCCGTCTTTCGCATCAGCCACGTCCTCGCTGACAGTCTCTTGAGTGCGCTGGCCTACGTGCTTGCCTTCGGCATCCGCTTCGACCGGGTCGTGCCCCCCGCCCACATCCACCAGTTCTGGATGTTCCTGCCGGTGATCGTTCTGCTGCGGCTGACGACGAACGGGAGTTTCGGTCTCTACCAGCATCTTTGGCGCTATTTCAGCGTCAAGGACATGATCGGCGTCATCCAGGCCGTAACCACTGGCTCCTGTCTCTTCGTGGCGATCGCTTACCTCACCGGCAACGGCAGCTTCCCCCGGATGGTGTTTGCCGCCGATTGGGCCCTGGCGATTTTGTTGCTCGGGGGTGTCCGGTTCGCCAAACGCTTCTGGCAGGAGTCCCGCCAAGTCTCGTACCAGAGTTTGAAACGCACGCTGGTCATGGGGGCGGGCGACGGCGGGGAGGCCCTGACCCGGGAGATGCTCCGCCACCCGCAGAACGGGCTGCAGCCCGTCGCCGTCATCGACGACAACCCGGCCAAGCACGGCATCCGCCTGCACGGGCTGAAGGTCTGGGGCGGCCGCAACGCCATCGCCCAGGTCGACGAGGACCAGGAAAGCGACTTGATCGCCACCGCCATGCCGTCGGCGCCGGCCCAGGCGAT